>JAGRPB010000067.1 GCA_020439945.1 Verrucomicrobiia bacterium | reverse complement strand
AATTCTTTGCTCCCCAAATAAGAATCCCTTTTTCATGCTTGGGATGGTGCGAACGATAGCACAAGTAATCAGGTAGCCAGTTTTCGCTCGTGGCTCTCCAATCTAGGTCGTCCGAAACTCGTCGCTATCTGGCAGGATCAGGCGCCGCTCATTTTCGCGGCCAAGGGCGCGAAAGCTTGGGCGCTGTTCGCGCAGCAACTGGTGAGCCTGACCACCGAAGAATCGAAAGCGACCACGGGCAACGCTATTGGAATGAACCGAATGTCTACGGATTGGCGTCCAAGTCGTCCTCCAAATTTCGCCGACGAAACCGTCCTCGTTCCTGGCGCTCGGAACGAGGGGGGCGGTTTTGCTCTTCCTCGGCGCGGCCGTCTTCGTAGGCTTCGATGATGCGTTGGACGACGGGGTGACGGACCACGTCGCGCCGCTGGAATTCGATGAAGCGGATGCCGTCGACGCCTTTCAGCAGTCGAATGGCCTCGAGGAGGCCGGATCGGCCGGTGGGTCGGAGGTCGATCTGGGAGGGATCGCCGGTGACGACGCAGTTGGACTCGTTGCCGAGCCGGGTGAGAAACATGAACATCTGCTCGCGGCTGGTGTTCTGCGCCTCGTCGAGAATGATGCAAGCGCGGTTCAGGGTGCGGCCGCGCATGTAGGCGAGCGGTGCGATCTCGATGAGGCCACGCTCGACGAATTTCTGCGATTCGGCGGGCTCGAGCATCTCGTAGAGCGCGTCGTAGAGCGGGCGCAGGTAGGGGAGGACTTTTTCCTCGAGCGCGCCGGGGAGGAACCCGAGGGCCTCGCCGGCCTCGACGGCGGGTCGGGTGAGGATGATGCGGTCGATCTCCCGGTCGCGCAGCTGCTGGAGCGCGTGGGCCATGGCGAGGTAGGTCTTGCCGGTGCCGGCGGGGCCGACGCCGAAGACGACGTTCTCGGTTCGCAGGGCCTGGAGGTAGTCGAACTGGGTGCGAGTGCGGGGTCGGACGGCCTTGCGGGTGGCGGAGCCGAGCAGCCGGATGTCGACCATCTGCTCGAGTTCGCGGCGGTCGCGGTTCTCGACCACGTTCTCGATGGCGAGCTGGAAGGTCTGCGGGGTGATGTCGCCGCCTTTTCGCCGGGCGCCTTCCAATTGCTCGAATACCTTTTCCACCTGGATGATGGACTCGGGAAGCCCGGCGATTTTCAGCCAGCCATCGCGGGTGGTGACGGTGACGGAAAAGGTGGACTCGAGGGCATCGAGCAGCCGGTGGTCGTGGGCGAAGAGGGACTGGAGGAAATGCGGACTCTCGAATTCGAGGGTTTGGGTGTCCATGGAGAGAGGATCGGTATTCAGGAGGGCGGTATTCCGTGGCGCGACAGGTCGGGTCAGTCTGACCACCGATCAGCGGTAACCATAGACGAGGCCCCAGTCGAGCAAATCGACGCGGTCATCCTTCGATTTGACGGTGACCCGGATGAAGTAGGTGCCGGTCTTGGAGGGGAGCACGCGGACGCCGGCGGTCTTGGCGTTGGTGAATGACTCGATGCCGACCGGATTGCCTTCGCCGTCGAAGATCTCGAGTTTGAGTTCGCAGTCATCGAAACTGGTGGCGAGCCAGAACCAGTACTCGTTTCCGCGGAACATCTGGTGGCGAACCAGCTTGGGCTCGCCGGAGGGAATCTCGCCGCTCCAGGTGTCTTCGCGCACTTCGAACCCCTGCTCGATGTAGGGAATGGCGGCCTCGAAGGCCAGGTTCAGCGCCTCATCGAGGATCGCGAAAGTCGGAGCCAGGCTCAACGCGATGGCGGCGAGAACGACGAATGACCTGGGCGTCGTTCGAGCGAGGAAAGGTGTCTTTTTGGCAAACACGAACGGGAGTGAGGTCAGAGGTTGTCGCCGGATTCGCCAGTCTGAGGCTCGAAGTAGAACCGGCCCAGCAGCTGGTCGCAGGTTTCGCCGATGCGCTTGACGGTGGAAGCCGAGACGACGCCACCGGAGTCACCGCCATCGTCGCCCTCTGCCTCGGAGAGGGCTTCAAGGATTTCTCCGAGCCCGTTCTCGATGGTGTGGATGTCGGAGTGTTCCCGCACCTTGGGCCTCATCTCGCCGAGCGAGGTGCGGAAGTGGCTGACGAGGTCGGGTTGGTTGAGGAGCTCGGCCTTGTCGTGATTGTAGGAGCCGGCGATCAGCTCGGTGAGTGTCTGGGTGCCGCGGAGCCAGCCTCCGAGGCTGACGAGGGTGGCGAGATCGTTGTCGTTCAGTTTCTCCATGCTCTCGCGGACGGTCTGCTGGGTGCGGTCGAGTTCTTCCCGGACCTTTCGCCAATCGTGATCGCCGGCGCTGTCGATGATGCTCTGGCAGTGGGGAAGGACGGCGTTCTGCAGGCCGAGGGCGTCGGCGAGTCGCAGCACGCGTCGTCCGATATCCTGGATGGGCCGGGTTTGCTCCGCTTCGACGGCGATGAACCCTTCGCCGACGGTGGCGCCGAAGATGAGAGCGAGGCGCAACCGATCGGACTCGGGTCGGGAGTCATCAGGGAGGCGGACCTGCTCGGCCCAGTTGGGTTCGTCCAATTTATCGAGCACACCGAAAATCTCGGCGGGCACGGGCACGACCACTTTGTCGACCATGGCGCCCGGGAAAGCCTTCAGGTCGAGCTGAGCGGGAGGCGCCGTCGCGGCGGGTGAATCCTTGTCCTGGGCGGATACCGGGCCGACGAACCCGTAGGCCAGCAGCGGGAACGCTGCCACGAGTCTGGCGTGAATGATTTTCGGGGGAAACCGCATGATTTTTGGGAAAATGAATCGGCGGAGCGTCAAGTCGCGCTTGAACCCTTGGCCCTATGTGGTTATCGGCAAGAAAGGGGCTCGGGCGCGCGGATTGACCCGATGCTGCAGTATCGCAGACCCGTCCCCGAGTAGCAACGAAAACGCCAAGATCGCGCCGCCGTGGTTGATCGCCGAAAAAAGCCAGACGAGACGAAGCCTGAACGGGTGTTGGGGGTGATTCCGGCCCGTTGGGGATCAACGCGTTTTCCCGGCAAGCCGTTGCATCGGATCGCGGGAAAAGCGCTCATTCACCACGTCTGGGAGCGCTGCTGCGAGTGCCGACAGCTCGACCGGGTCGTGATCGCCACGGACGACGAACGCATCGCGAGGGCAGTCGAGGATTTCGGCGGGCAATTTGTGATGACCCGGAGCGATCACGCCTCGGGAACCGATCGCATCGCCGAAGTGGCGCGGAAAATGTCGGCCTTCAGCCACGTCATCAATATCCAGGGTGACGAACCTCTCATCAGCCCGGCCCTGATCGGGCGGTTGGCCCGCAGCCTGTGTCGTGACCGCGATCTCCCGATGATCACGGCCGCCAATCCGCTGGTGCCCGGTGCGCCGGAGATTGACGATCCCAACGTGGTCAAGGTGGTGATCGATCGAAAGGGGAACGCGCTGTATTTTTCCCGAAGTGTGATCCCGCACCCCCGGAATGGCGGGGAATCGGACCTGGTCTACTATCGGCACAAGGGGATCTACGGCTTCCGCCGGGACTTTCTGCTGAGGTTCGTGAGATGGAAACCCTCCCTGCTGGAGCGGGTGGAAGGGCTCGAACAATTGCGGGCCATGGAGAACGGTGCGGAGATCCGGGTGATCCTGACCGATGATGATTCACCCGGCGTTGACACGCCCGAGCAGGCAGCGATACTGGACCGAATTTTGGCGAGTTGAACCGTTCCCGATGAAGTATTTGTTCGTTACTGGTGGTGTGGTGAGTTCCCTGGGTAAGGGGCTCGCCGCGGCGGCTCTCGGCACCCTGCTGGAGCATCGGGGACTGAAGGTGATCCTCCAGAAATTCGACCCCTACCTGAACGTCGATCCGGGGACGATGAGCCCGTTCCAGCACGGGGAAGTCTACGTGCTCGATGACGGTGCCGAGACGGATTTGGACCTCGGGCACTACGAGAGGTTCACCAGTTGCAATCTTTCCAAACTCAACAACCTGACGAGTGGTCAGGTGTACGAAACCGTGCTTCGGAAGGAACGCCGAGGGGATTATCTTGGGAAGACCGTCCAAGTGATCCCGCACGTGACTGACGAGATCAAGAATCGCATCCACGAAGTCGCCAAGAAGATGGAGGGCGACATCATCATCACCGAAATCGGTGGTACTACGGGGGACATCGAGGGACTGCCCTTTCTCGAAGCCCTCCGCCAGTTTCAGGACGAGGTCGGACACGAGAATGTGGCGTTCATTCACGTGACGCTGGTGCCATTCATCAAGGCGGCCGGAGAGCTGAAGACGAAGCCGACCCAGCAGAGCGTGGCCAAGCTGCGCGAGATCGGGATCGCGCCGAAGATCATCATCTGCCGGGCCGAACATCAGGTGGACAACGAGCTCCGCGACAAGATCGCCATGTTCTGCAACGTGCCGCGCAGCAACGT
This sequence comes from Verrucomicrobiia bacterium, assembly GCA_020439945.1. GTDB lineage: Bacteria > Verrucomicrobiota > Verrucomicrobiia > Verrucomicrobiales > DEV007 > JAEUHH01. Next base: position 23,704 of record JAGRPB010000067.1, on the reverse strand, counting down.
GATCCAGTTCCTCGATGTGAAAGACACGATCTACGAGGCACCGCTCAAGCTGCACCAGGAAAACCTGGACGGTATCGTCTGCGATGCCCTCGGTCTGAAGACTCCCGAGCCGGATCTGACGGATTATCGCGCCACGGTCGATCGCATCATCAACCCCGCCTACCAGGTGAAAATCGCGGTGGTGGGGAAATACATCGAACTTCAGGACGCCTACAAGAGCATCTACGAGTCGCTGACCCATGCCGGTGCGTCGAATGATTGCGGGGTCCAGATCGTGCGCATCGACGCCGAAGATATCGAAAAATACGGTCCCGAGAAATACCTGTCGGAAGTCGATGGGATCCTGATACCGGGTGGCTTTGGTGATCGCGGTATCGAGGGCAAGATTCTTTCCGCTCAGTATGCTCGGGAGAACAGGGTGCCCTATTTCGGGCTGTGCCTCGGAATGCAGATCGCGACGATCGAATTCGCCCGGAATGTCTGTCATCTCAACCGAGCCAACAGCATCGAATTTGATCCGGACACGCCGCACCCGGTCATCTGTCTGCTCGAGGAACAGAAAGAGGTCACCGAGAAAGGCGCCTCGATGCGTCTGGGAACGTGGGAGGCGAAGCTCCGCGAAGGAAGTCTGGCCCGATCCCTCTACGGCCGCGATTCGGTGAACGAGCGCCACCGGCACCGCTACGAGTTCAACGATGCCTACAAGGAACAGCTGGAAACCGCGGGACTGCTTGTGTCGGGCACCTCACCCGATGGCACCTTGGCGGAGATCGTGGAAATCCCCGGCCACCCGTTTTTCCTCGCCGTTCAATTCCACCCGGAGTTCCAGTCGAAACCGCGTCAACCGCACCCGCTCTTCAAGGGATTCGTGGCGGCGGCGCTTTCGTGATCGAAAGCAAATTGGGACAAACCAATCAATTGGAACCCCAGTTGGTGATCCAATTCGATTCATCGACGGAGTCGGGACCACTTCCGCTGGTAATTTCGCTGCCAGCGATGGACCAGAGATCAAAGGTGGCGGCGTTATGCACCTTCTCACTCATGAACGCCTCTTCCACTTTTGAAGGCGCGTAGGCAATGTAGCGCATGGGTGATCCCATCGGATCCACGACCACATAGGTGCCGCCACCCACTTCTTCGCAGCGTACCACCTCAGGGGCATTATCGGCTCTGTGGTTCGACCAGTAATCCAACCGTTCCACATAGACGGTTTCTCCCTCGTCGACTTCCCCGTCCTCATTGAAATCGCCCGAAAGATGCTTGTAGAGAACCGCCGAGCCTCCCACGGCGTCCGCGTCGGTGCCACCATAGCTTGAAATACTGGCGAAACCGGCTTCGGGGTCGGGGTTCAATGGGTAGATGGCGTTGTCGACGCGATACTCTTCCAAGCCATTTTCCAATTCGGCAATGAACGCTTTGATCTGGTCTCGCTTGACCTTTTTCATAATTCCGCTGGAAGCGGCAATGATCATAGCCGCGAGAACCGCGATCAGGGAAATCACCACCAGCAATTCGATGAGGCTGAACGCGCGTAGCCTTCCAGTGAAGGGATTTGAGAGGGGAGTTTTCATCGTTTTGAGGTGTTTTTGGCCTTGGACGCCTTCAGGCACCTTCCTGAAGTCCTTGAATAATCTCTACCATCGGAAGGAACAGCGCAATGACGATCGTCCCGACGATGAGGGCCAGGAAGACAATCATGATTGGTTCCAGCAACGAAGTAAGGGCGTCGACGGCATTGTCGACTTCATCGTCGTAGACGTCGGCAATCTTGAGAAGCATGTCCGGGAGTTGACCGGTTTCCTCTCCCACATCGACCATGCTGATCACCATGGGTGGGAAAATTCGGCTCGCTTCCAGCGGAGCCACCACGGATTCCCCTTCCCGAACCGCTTCGTGAACCTTGTCGATCGCTTTCGCGACCACCACGTTTCCGGCGGTGTCGCGGGTGATGTTCAGGGCCTGGAGAATCGGCACGCCGCTCGTAACCAGAGTTCCCAGGGTACGGGTGAAGCGGGAAATCGCGCTCTTGAGCTGGATCGGACCAACCAGGGGAAGGTGCAGCTTCCATTTGTCGATGGCGGCGCGACCTCCGCGGGTGGAAAGGAACACCTTCCAAACCGCGTAAACCACGGCGAGGCCCAGGAGAATCCAATACCAGCTTCCCTGGACGGCTCGACTGATATCGATGACGACCTGGGTGACTCCAGGCAGCGGACGACCGGCGAGCATTTCTTCGAAAATCGTTTCGAATTTCGGCACGATGAACGCCATCAGGAACACGAGAATGGCCATCGCGATGATGATCACGATGATGGGATAGACCATCGCCGCGACGATCCGGTTTTTCAGCTTCTGGGCCTTTTCCTGGTATTCGGCGAGACGCTCGAGGACGAGTTCCAGCACCCCGCCAAGTTCCCCGGCCTTCACCATGTTGACGTAAAGCTTGTCAAAAATACGCGGGTGCTGACCCAGGCCTTCCGAGAAGGTACTACCGCTTTGCACCGAGTCGGCGAGCGAATGGATGGTGCTCTTCATCACCTTGTTGCGCTCCTGATTGCCCAACACGGTGAGACCACGGAGGAGCGGGAGGCCGGCGTCGACCAGGGTCGCCAACTGGCGGGTGAAGATCATCAAAGTCTTGCTCTTGATCTTGCCGCCGCCACGACCGCTGGCCTTGGCCTTGGCTTTGCCGGATTTCTTGGCCCGTCGCTTGGCGCTTCCGGACACGCCTCCTTTGCCTTGAGCGGCGACTTGAGTGGGATAGAGGCCACCCTTGCGCAGTTGGGTGATGGCGTCGGCCTCGTCGGAAGCTGAGATGACTCCGGTGGTCTCTTCGCCTTTAGCGTCCAGAGCGATGTATTCGAAATTCGCCATAGCGGTGTGTTGGTCGGTCGGGGTTGAAACGAAATTAAGGAAATTCGAGAGGATTCTGCCACGAGACTACCGCAAATGCGCTAGCTCTGTCCATGTCGAAAAAAACGTCAATGGTTCAAAATTGAGGAATCGGGATCAAGTATATTTCAGCACTTCTTCGATCGTGGTGATGCCGTCGAAAATATTCCGGAGACCATCCTCCCGGAGAGTACGCATGCCCAACTCGATGGCTTTTTCCTTCAGCACCACGGCCGATGCCCGTTCCGTCACCAACTCGCGGATCGGGTCGGTCATGTCGAGCAGTTCGAAGAGGCCCTGCCGACCGCGATAGCCGGTGTCGTTGCACTTCTCGCACCCGCGTCCGGTGTGGAAGACGTTTCCTCCGATGTCCGAAAGTCGCAGCCCAAGCTGACCAAGAATGGCTTCGCTGGGTTGGTAAGCCGTCTTGCATTCGCCGCAGATCCGGCGCAGTAGACGCTGTCCGAGAACCGCCTCCAGAGTGGCTGCGACGAGGAACGGCTCGCAGCCCATATCGATCAATCGAGTCACCGCGCCGGCGGCGTCGTTGGTGTGAAGGGTGCTGAATACCAGGTGTCCCGTCAGCGATGCCTGGATGGCGATCTGGGCGGTTTCGAGGTCGCGCATCTCTCCCACCAGAATACGGTCGGGATCCTGACGAAGAAAGGCACGGAGGACGCGGGCGAAAGTCAGGCCGATGCCTTCATTGACCGGCACCTGCATGATGCCCTCGATGTCGTATTCGACTGGATCTTCCGCTGTCAGCAGCTTGGTGTCGATGGTATTGATCTTGCGAAGACAGGCGTAGAGCGTCGTCGTTTTCCCGGCGCCGGTGGGGCCGGTGCAAATGAAAATCCCGTTCGGCTTCAGGATCGTGTCGTTGATGTATTCGTAAATGTTTTCCGGCAGGTTCAGGTTCTCGAGATCGAGATTGACGTTGGACCGGTCGAGGACACGAAGCACCACACTCTCACCATGCGCCGTCGGCAGGGTGGACACGCGCATGTCCACGGGCTGCTCGCCGATCGTTTTCATGATGCGTCCGTCCTGGGGAACCCGTGTTTCTGCGATATTCAGATTCGACATCACCTTGATACGGGAAATGATCGCCGCTTTCAGGTGCTGGGGCGGGGGAGCCATCTCGTAGAGGGCGCCATCCACCCGGTAGCGGATTTTGAAGTCGTGTTCGAAGGGCTCGAAGTGAATGTCGGAGGCCTGCTCGCGAATCGCCTGGTAGAGCACGAGGTCGACGTAGCGGATGATGGGGGCCGAATTCGCTTCTCCCTCGGCGTCGTCACCCGTCAGTGCGGCGGCCTCGCGTTGCAGTTGGGCGAGCGCATCGTTCATGCTCTCGGCGTTGCCGCCGTAGTAGCGATCGATCAGTTCGTGGATCTGGTGCGGCGGCGCCACGGCGGGCACGACGGTTTGGCCGAGCGAGAAACCCAACTCCTCCAGCGCCTGGGGATCGAGCGGATTGGCCAGCGCCACGATCAGGCCTTCCTCGCCGAACTGAATGGGCATGGCCTCATGGAGTCGGGCCGTGCCCGCGGGAATGGCGGCGACGACCTGGGGCGGCGGTTGATAACCTTCCAGATCGAAATACTGACCGCCGATGTCTTCGGCGATCAGGTTGTAAAGCTGGTCTTTTTGGAGGATCTGGAATTCCTCGAGGATATCGACGATGTCCCGACCGCTCTGTTCGGCGTTGAAGATCAGATCGTCTCGCTGATCGGAGTCGATCACCTCTCTGGCGACCAACAGGTCTGCTACGCTATCGGCATTCATGGAAAGAAAAGGGAAAAGGTGGGGGATGTTGGAAAACTGGGAATGGGCGATCAGGCTGAGGATCAGTCGTCATCTCCCATCGTCACACGAACGACCTCCGAGGCGGTGGTAAGCCCGGAGAGCACCTTGCGGACGCCGTCCTCGCGCAACGTGCGCATCCCGATTTCCCGGGCGCGACGCCGCAGCTTGGGGGTGGACTCGTTACGATTGATCAGGTGACTGACCTCCTGATCGATCTTGAAGATCTCGAAGATGCCTTTCCGGCCTTTGTAGCCGGTGTTCCGGCAGGTGCGGCAACCGGTGCCCATGGCGATATTGGCTTCGGCCAGTTGGGAAGCATCCAGTTTGAGGGAACGGATGTCTTTCTCAGTCAATTCCGTCGGTTGCTTGCAATCGGGACAGATATGGCGGACCAGCCGCTGGGCCATGATGGCCCGGACGGCGGAGGCGATGAGGAAGCGTTTCACCCCGATGTCCGCGAGACGGGCGACGGCAGAGGGCGCGTCATTCGTGTGCAGGGTACTGAACACCAGGTGACCGGTGAGCGAGGCGTTGATCGCGATCGAAGCCGTTTCCAGATCTCGAATTTCCCCGATCATGATGATGTTCGGCGCCTGACGGAGGATGGCTCGGAGGGCGGCCGCGAAGGTCATGCCCACGTCCTCCTTCACCTGGACCTGGTTGATGCCCGACATCAGGTACTCCACCGGATCTTCCACCGTGATGATCTTGCGGTCGGGTTTGTTGATCGTGTTGAGACAGGCGTAGAGCGTCGTCGTTTTTCCGGAACCGGTCGGCCCCGTCACCAGCAAAATACCGTCGGGCAGGCGAATGAGCTGGTCGAAGGTCTCCTGGTCGTCCGACATGAAACCCAGTTCCGGCAGGCCGAGCATCAGGGACTGCTTGTCGAGAATACGCATGACCACGCTTTCGCCCGAACTGGTCGGAACGGTCGAGACACGAAGGTCGAGGTCCTTGTCGCCCATGGTCGCCTGGATACGACCATCCTGAGGCAGCCGTTTTTCCGCGATACTCATGGTGCCGGTCATGATCTTGATGCGGCTGACCACCGCGGACATGATCCGGCGCGGGTGACTGGCGACCTTGTGAAGCGCGCCGTCGATCCGATAGCGGAGTTGCAGTTCGTTCTCCAGCGGCTCGATGTGAATATCCGAGGCGCGGTTCTGGTAGGCCTCCTGCAGGACTTGGTGGACCAGGCGAATGATCGGCGCGTCTCCGCTTTCGCCTTCCACCGAGGCGCCTATCTTGTCCCCGCCGGCCTCCGCGACCGTGACCTTGCCGGTGGTCAGCTCGCGCATCTGCTCGGCGGTCAGTTCACCGGAATAGAAATCCAGGATGCACTGGCGGATCTGCGCCTGGGTCGCGCAGACGAACTCGGGCTCGTATTCCAGCACGTGACGCAGGGAGTCGAGCGTGTCGAAGTCCAGAGGATCGCTGACCGCGATGAAAAGTTGGGACCCGTCGAAACCCACCGGAACCACCTTGTAGCGAAGCGCGGATTCCACATCGACCGCGGCGACGACTCCCGGGTCGACCTCGATTTTCGAAAGGTCGATGAAATCCATGCCCGAGCTGATGGCCAGTTGCTGGGCCACGGCCTCTTCGGAGAGCTTGCCGGACTTGAGAAGCGTTTCGATGATGGTCTCCTGCGCCTTCTTGTGGGGGCGGGCCGATTCGATGTCGGCCTGGGTCAGGTTCCCGCTCTCCGTGAGCAGTTCGATGAGAAAGTCTTCGTTCGCGTACAAAACGTGTCAGGGGGCTTGATGCTTTTCTATGGGAGGAAAGTCTCGGAGTCTCCCGCTACCCGATACGCCTTGGACGACCACCGGAGCCGGTTCGACATCGGGGCGGGAATGCCAGGGAGAGATAGGGGAGGGGACGGAGACCTTAGAAAAATTACCGCAAGTAGGGCAAAGGAAAAAAACAATCGTTTGAAAAAAAGCCGGCCGTCATTGTCCCAGCAGCTTTCGCCATTCCTCTTCCTTGAAACCCACCGCGCCACCATCGCCGGTGAGAAAAAAGGGCCGTTTCACCAGGTTTCCGTTGCCCGACAGGAGGTTAAGCGCTTCCGCTTCGCTCATTCCGGGCAACGTATCCTTGAGATTCAGCGCCCGGTAATCCTGTCCCGACGTGTTGAACAGCTTTCGAATTTCTCCGTCGAGAACGCCCAACATTTTCTTCAATTCGGCCTTCGAGGGTGGATTTTCCCGGATCGGAATTTCCTTTACCTCGATTCCCCGGCTTTCCAGCCACTTCACCGCCTTCCGGCAGGTGCCACATTTTGCGTAGGTGTAGAGTTTCATGCGTGAGATGCGTTTCGACAAAAAGGGGCAGCCGCGCTGGCTGCCCCTTTGGTTTTATCAGAGTATGGAAGTCATCAGTTCGGTCAGGCATCGGCCGGACCTTCGACACCGCCGGTGAATTTCTCATCGTCAGCGCTGTGGCCGGTCAGGACTTCGGCCCGGTAGCCGCCTCGGGACTTGAAGTAGATGATCAGGATCACGTAGCAAGCCAGCATGAAAATCGGGAAAATCGTGACCTTGGCCAAGGCGCCCTGCTTGGCACTCTTGGTGATCTCCTTTACTTCGGCCTGCTCGCCTTCCGGGAGTTCCGCCACTTTCGCATCAGAGATGGCCGTGTAATCGCCAAGGACGTAGGAACGTGCCTCGGAAATTTTCTCATAGAGGCCGTCTTTCGCGTCGTTGAGAGCGTCCCGGGCGGAGGCTTCCTGCATGCTTCCGATCAAGGGGCCGCCGATGATTCCGACGGTCAGCATGCCGATGCCGGCGATGGCGTTCAGTGTCAGGGCGCCTCCCTTGGGACATTGCTCGGATACCACGCCGAGCATTGTCGGCCAGAAGAACGTCTTGCCGATTCCGTAGAGTGTGGCGGCCGCAAAGATCACTCCCATTCCGTGGGCACCGGACAACCAGAAGAGGCCACCGATGGCCAGGACAGCGCAGGTGGCCAGGAGACCGAGCGGAGACAGTTTGTGAACGATGGGGCCCGCATTGAAGCGGAGAATCATCATGATGGCGGAAGTGTAAATCAGCACCCACAACGGGTTGTGACCAGCCACCTTCATGGGTTCCTCCATGATTCCCGTGATCGCTCCATCCGTTCCCAATTCGGTGGTCGCCAGCGGCATCATGATGATGCAGAGAAAAATCAGAATGGGACGTCCCAGTGAGCGCGAATAGAGGCCGTATCCGACCACGACGATCGCGACCAACGCCCAGACGATGGCGCTGGACCACGAGAAAACCTGCCCCAGTTGCATGAAGATGAGCGAGAAGGCGATCGCGGCGCCAATGACGCCGAATTCGGCGAGCATCTCACGGTAGCTGGTGCCACTGGCCACGCGCTCATTGACCGGGAAACGAGCCTTGATCAGCATGATCAGGTAGACGACGGCCGGACCGGCGATCAGATAGATGAGAATCCGCCAGTCTTCGGTGGCCTTGTCGGCCAGCAGAATGGTCAGCAATCCGCCGAGAACGAGACCACCGGGCCAACCCGCGTGAAGCATGTTCAGCCACTTGGTTTTGTCCTTGTTGAACATGGTGGCCACTACCGGGTTGATGAAAGCTTCCACGGTGCCGTTCCCCAAACCCAGGACGACCGAGCCCCAGTAGAGCAATTTGAAGGCGCTTGCCTGCGCGGCGGTCAGCGCATCCCCCTCGAGTCCCGCTTTCTTCACCATCGAGTAAGCGGCTAGAGCCATGGTGGTGTAGCCGGCATAGCAGATGAAGCTGAAAATCATCGCAGTCCGGTAGCCGACCTTGTCGATGATCAAGCTGAACAGGATGATGCTGATCGCGAAAGGCCAGATTCCAGCGCCGAACAGTTCCTGCCCTTGCACCGCATTCAGACCGAAATCCGCCGGCCAGAGGTCGGGGATATTGACCATGAAGGCGCGGGTAATGAAGGCGAAGGCAGTCGTGATGAGAGCGATGAAGCAGCCCCAGAAGAGTGCCATCGAAGGTTTTTCTTCACTCATGATGATGGATTGGGTTTTTGAAACAACACTAGCTAGACCCAGCAGCGGCCGGGTTTCGAGCCGCTCTTCTTAACAAACCGCGGCGCTTCCACAAGGAGTTTTCCGCCTTTTTTGCGTGAATGTGGAAAGAACCCAATCCTGATTCGGAAGTGGGTCACTCTTCTTTCGTCGGGCTTTCCTCCCCGTCCGCTTCGCTCGCGCCCTCTTTCTGCACCCAGCGGAAAGCGCCGGCGTCGTCACCCTCGACTTCGATCCATTCGCCGGGAAAGGATTTCCGTTGCCAGTGGCGCCACTGCATCCGGCGCACCTCGCCGAGAGGCACGCTCTTTTCATCCGCCTCGTGTTGCATGAGGAAGAGTCGATCTTCGTTTTCCGAATCCACCGTCTCGTGGACGTAGGTGCCGTATTCGCCGGCGGGCAGACTGCGGATCTCGAGGACACCGTCGTGGGATTCGCCAACCAGCCGGTTGTTTTTCAACTTCTGAATCTCCTCCATCCGGTTGCGACGGCGTGTCATCGCTTCCTTGTAGGTGACCTGGGCCGCCTTTTCTTCTTCGTTGGGCTCGCCGTGCTGATAGACGTGGACTTCCATGCTCAGATCCACCTTGAGCGGTTCGTTGGTGGCCACGTTCACGTCGAACGGTGCGCAGCCGGCCAGTCCCGCCAGCGGCAGGAGCAGTGCGGCTCGACATCTCCACCGCCGGAGGGCGGATTCAACCCTTTTCAGTCTCGGATGCAACCCTGTATGATCTCGATCGGTTCGTGTTTCGTTTCCCACTATGGACGGCGCTTGAGAAAGTGCCAACCGCTTCCTTGATGGTGGCTGACCGCGTCGGTTTTCCCGGTTTACAGCGCCGCGCTGCCCTGAGAAATTGATGGCATGCTCCCCCGACTGATTTGTGTGGTCCTTTTCGGCATCCTCTGGTCGCCTGCCTTCTCAGCAGAAAACCGGCCGAATTTCATCCTTTTCATCACCGACGATATTTCGGCGGAAGACCTCGGCTGTTATGGTGACCCGGTCGCTAAAACTCCGAATCTCGACCAACTGGCCGCCGACGGATTGCGGTTCACCGACGCCGTCCTGACGATCAGCAGTTGCAGCCCGAGTCGTTGCAGCCTCATCACCGGCCGCTACCCGCACAACACCGGCGCGCCGGAACTGCACACGGAGCTTCCGGAGGGGCAGCCCCTGTTTCCCAAAATGCTGAGGGATGCCGGCTACTACACGGCGCTGTCGGGAAAACATCACATGGGACCGAATGCCAATCCGGCGTTCGAAAAGATCTCCAAGGGCAAGGGACCGGGCAAGGAAGAGGATTGGGTGTCGATGCTGAGCGAGCGGCCCAAGGACAAGCCGTTCTTTTTCTGGTTTGCGTCCACGGATGCCCACCGCGATTGGCAGACCAGCGACGAGGCGCCGATTTACGATCCCGCCGAGATCGAGGTGCCGCCTTATCTAGTCGACGACCAGGCGACCCGCGAAGACCTGGCCGCCTACTATCACGAGGTCAGCCGGACCGATTTCTACACGGGCAAGCTCCGCGAGGAACTGGAGCGGCAGGGCATCGCGGGCGACACCTATTTCATCTACATGGCGGACAACGGGCGGCCTTTTCCCCGGTGCAAGACGCGCCTCTACGAGAGTGGGATTCGCTCGCCGCTGATCATCACCTGCCCGGGCCGGATCGAGCCGGCGGTTTCCGATTCCCTGGTCAGCGTGAATATCGATCTGGGGCCCACGATTCTCGAACTGGCCGGATTGGAAAAAGACCCGCGCATGCAGGGAGTCAGCCTGACGCCCATCCTCGCCGATCCCGCCGCCTCGGTGCGGGACTACGCCTTCTCCGAGCACAACTGGCACGTCCACCAGGCCCACGAGCGCTCGGTGCAATACGGAGACTGGATCTACATCCGCAACGCCTGGCCGGAACGACAATCGATGTGTGTCGAGGCGTCGCCGAAATATCCCGCCGGCAAGTCGCTCTGGGATGCCTACGAGGCGGGCAAACTGAATGAGAATCAGCGTGACATTTTCCTGATTCCGCGGCCCGCCGAGGAACTCTACCGGTCGGACTCGGATCCCGACCAATTGACCAATGTGGCTCAGATCTCCGAAAATCGGGAGATCCTGGCCAAACTTCGGGAACTTGTCGATCGCTGGACGGAAGAAACCGGGGACACCATTCCCGAGGATCCGACCAACGATCGCGAGGATCCCTTCGGGAAAAAGTATCCCGATCATCACCGGGGCACCTTCCCGGGCGAGGAACGTGGCGCCACCGGAATCAGCGCGCCGGGTCCGGTGCGGGAGTGAGCCGGTTTGGCGTCGGGTGAAGGGGGATTCCGAACCCCGTGTCGGACTCCTCGATTCAGGCGCGATTGCGGCAGAGCGCGGTCTTGTCGTCGTGAATTCATTTGAGATAATTCACAAAAGCTAAACGAATCGCAGCATTTGGCTTTTGGTTCCTCGCTCTCTCAACAAGATGAAAACGCCCCTCCTAGGTTGTGTGGGTTTGGCCGTGTTTCTGGCAGCCGGTTTTTCGGCCGCGGTCAAGGCAGGTGAAGAAAATCCCTCGGCGCGCATCGATGCGCTGATGGCGCAGTTTTGGAAGGAAAAGGGCGTGACTCCCAGGCCCATCGCGGACGATGCCACGTTTGTCCGCCGGATTTATCTCGACGTCGCCGGACGGATCCCAACCGCGGAAGAGGCGCGGGGATTTCTCGAAGATCCGGCGGAGAACAAGCGCACGGCGCTGATCGATGAGTTGCTCGGATCCGAGGGCTACGTGAATCACTACTTCAACTGGTGGGCCGACCTGCTCCGGATCAACAGCAACCTCGGCGGCGGCCAGAATATCGGACCGGCCTACATCGAGTGGGTGAAATCCGCGCTGCGCGACAACAAGCCCTACGACGAGATCGTCCGCGAACTCGTCGACGCCGATGGCGGCAGTTACGAGACCGGTTCCACCGGCTATTACTATCGCGATCGGGGCATGCCGCTCGACAACATGGCAAACACGGTGCGGATTTTTCTCGGGACTCGCCTGGAATGCGCCCAGTGCCACAACCATCCCTTCGACAAGTGGACGCAGATGGATTTCTACCACATGGCGGCGTTCAGCTATGGGGTGAATGTCCGCAACCAGAGCAACAAGTTCTCGGAGTTGCAGCGCGAAGTGCTGAGCGATCGCGACTTGTCACGCGAGGAGAAGAGTGATCTCCGCCGCGCCTTCCAGGAAATCGGACGCCCCCTGCGCAACCGGCCCGAAGTCGCCTACGAGCCCGAGCGGCTGCCGCAGTTGCCGCACGATTACAAGTACGACGATGCCGCGCCGAAGCAGAAAATCGACGCCTTCACCATGTTCGGAGCCAATCCCGAGATCGCCAGCCCCGGGGCCCGCATGGAGGCCTACACGGCCTGGATGACATCGCCGGAGAATCCGCGTTTTACCAAGGTGATCGCCAACCGGCTATGGAAACGGGCCATGGGACTCGGACTGGTGGAGCCGGTCGACGAATGGATGGACAGCACCGAGGCGGTCTACCCGCAGATGCTCGACTTTCTCGAATCGCAGATGGTGTCGATGGACTACGACATGAAGGCCTTCCTGCGGATGCTCTTCAACACCCAGCTCTACCAGCGCGAGTCGGTGGCCGACGATCTCGAGGATCCGGCCGCCTTCGCCTTCACGGGGCCGCAACTTCGCCGGATGTCGGCCGAGCAGATCTGGGACTCCGTCGTTGCGCTGATCAATCCCAAGCCGGATGAGATCAACTGGAAGCAGCAGAAGGAGATCGAGCTGCGCGAGGCGGGCATGGACATGATGACCGAGGCGTTGAATTCGAAGACACCCGAGGCATTGCTGGCCGACGCGAAGCGAATCGCCGCCCGTCAGAAGGGATTGCAGGAAGAGCTCGCCCAACTGCAGAAGGAGCAGGTCAAGGCGCGCCAGGCGAAAGACCAGAAAAAGGCGCGGGAACTGGCTCGCGAAGCCGGACAGATCCGCAACCAGCTGCGGGACCAGATCTACGATTCGATCTACGCGCCGGCCATGAAGGAGGCGAAGATCGAAGTTGTCTCGCTCGATCTTCCCGAAGGGCTCGGCACCATGGAAATGAAGCCCGGCATGCTCGACGACAACGGTCGCCCGAATCGCGAGTTGCGCCGTCAGCTCGACGAAATGGAAGCGAAGCTCATCGATACCGAAATGGATGAAGTAGGAGTCACGGACCCCAAGGAGCGTCGTGGCTACGCGAATTTCCGGCGGGGAACCATCAGCAACTTCGCCCGGGCCGCCAATCTCCGCTCGCCGGCGCCGGCGGGCCATTTTCTCCAGCAGTTCGGGCAATCCGACCGCGAAACGATCGAGAACGCGGAAACCGCCGCTTCCGTGCCCCAGGCGCTTACGCTGCTGAACGGGCCGCTGTTCAATTCCATCAACGGAAGCTACACGGTCTATTCGCGGACCGTGGACGCCCAGGACTCACCCGATGCCAAGGTGGATGCCATCTTTCTCAGCTTCCTGGGACGCCTCCCCGACGACGAGGAGCGCGCCATGTTGGGCGGAGAACTCCAGGCTCGCGGTGATCAGTTCTATCGCGATCTCGGTTATGCTCTCATGAACTCGCCCGAGTTTCTCTTTGTTCGCTGATCGATTGTTTCTTTCCCTCGATACTCTGAATTCGTTCAACGCCTACTCTCCATCATCGCCATGAAATCCATCCTCAATCAGGCCGACGACGTCAGCCGCCGCCGTTTCGTCCAGGGCGCCGCCAGCACCTTCCTCGGGGTCGGCATGCTGCCCGTCACCGAATCCCTGTTCTCCGGTTCGGCGTTCGCCGCCGGGGAGAATGCCTCCACCGCCCGCCAGATCGCGACCGCCAAGCGGGTGATCTATCTCTACATGAGCGGTGGCATGACCCACCTCGATACCTTCGACGTGAAACCCGGCGCGGAAACCCAGGGACCGACGAAGGCGATCAACACTTCGGCCGACGGGCTGCAGATTTCCGAGTACCTGCCACGGCTCGCCAAGCACATGCACCACGGCGTTCTCGTGAACTCGCTCAGTTCGAAAACCGGCGCCCACCAGCAGGCCAACTATCTCATGCACACCAGCTATGAGATGCGCGGCACCATCAAGCATCCCGGGATGGGCGCGTGGATGTTGAAATTCATGGGACGCGACAACCAGACGCTGCCGGCGAACGTCGTGATCGGCGGGGCCAGCCGTCACCCGGGTGCGGGGTTTTTCGAATCGCGTTTCGGACCGGTCATGATCGGCGATCCGACCAAGGGCCTGCAGAATGTGAAAGCCAACCAGAAGGAAGACGATTTCTCCTATCGTCTCGGCCTGTCCGACAAGTTGGGCAAAAAGTTTCGCGACGAATATGGTCGCAAGGACGTGCGCGCCTACACCGCCATGTATGACGACGCGGTGAAACTGATGGAAAGTCCCGACCTCATGGCCTTCGACATTTCGAAGGAGCCGGAATCCGTGCGCAAGGAATACGGCGACGACCGTTTCGGGCAGGGCTGCCTGCTGGCGCGTCGACTCGTGGAAAGCGGGGTCCGTTTCGTGGAAGTCGGTCTTGGCGGCTGGGACACTCACCAGGCGAACTTCGTCCGCGTCCCCGAGCGTTGTGACATCCTCGACCGGGGTATCGCCGCCCTGACCGCGGACCTGGAGCGGCGCGGGATGCTGAACGACACCCTCATTGTGGTGGCCTCCGAATTCGGTCGCACGCCCCAGATCAATCAGAACGCCGGTCGCGATCACTATCCCAAAGCCTTCAGCGCCTTGCTGCTCGGCGGCGGAATCGTGGGCGGTCGCCGGTATGGCAAGACCGACGAGACGGGAGAAAACGTTGTCGAAGGCCACATCTACCCACCCGATTTCAACGCCACGATCGGCTACGCTCTCGGCCTGCCGCTCAACCAGGTTCTCTATAGTCCCAGCAAGCGCCCCTTCACCGTGGCGCACGACGGCCAACCGCTGGCGCAATTGTTCGCCTGACGGGTGGGTTGGGAATTCGTTGGCAGTGCGAGCGCCTCGCCCGCTTTGACGCCGGAAAAAGAGCGCGACGATTCGTCGTCACCACGATCGACGGGAGCCAGCGGCGACGCTGGCGCTCCCACTTAAAAAATATCCGGCTCCGGTGCGTCGGGACCGGCATGGAGGAAGCGGAAGTCGCAGCCTTCGTGGGCCTGGGTGATCTCTTCGTGGTAGAGCCGGCCGTAGCCGCGGGCGAATTTCTTTTCAGGGGGCTGCCAGGCTGAGCGACGGTCTTCGAGTTCCTCGTCGCTGACATCGAGGTGGAGTTTCCTCGCCTCGACATCGACCTCGATTTGGTCGCCATCGCGGACCAGGGCCAGCGGTCCACCGATGGCCGCTTCGGGTGAGACGTGAAGCACGCAAGCGCCGTAGCTGGTGCCGCTCATGCGGGCGTCGGAGATCCGCAGCATGTCGCGCACGCCCTGCTCGAGCAGGTATTTCGGAATCGGGAGCATGCCCCATTCGGGCATCCCTGCGCCGATGGGGCCGGCATTCTGAAGCACGATGACGTGGTCCGGCGTGAGGCCGAGCGCGGGATCGTCGATGCGCGCCTTCAGGTCGGCATAGTTCTTGAACACAGCTGCTGTGCCCCGGTGTTTGAGCAGGCGTTCTTCGGCGGCGGTCGGTTTGATGACGGCCCCGTTGGGAGCCAGGTTGCCGCGGAGCACGAAGGTGCCTCCGGCTTTCGAAACCGATCGATCCAGAGAGCGAATGACATCGTCGTCAAAGACTTCGGCACCCTCGATGGCTTCGCCGAGCGTTTTCCCGGAAACGTTGAGACAATCCAGCTTGAGGTGCTCGCGAATACGGCTGAACAAGCCGAGCAGGCCGCCAGCGTCGTAAAAATCTTCCATCAGGTAATCGCCACAGGGCCGGATGTTGGCGATCACGGGGACCTGCGCCGAGATCTCGTCGAAGCGATCGATCGTCAGTTCGACTCCCGCGCGACCCGCCATTGCGATGAGGTGCACGATCGCATTGGTCGAGCCACCCAAGGCCATGTCGGTGACGACGGCATTGTGAAACGCATCCTCCGTCAGCAAATCGCGGATGTTGGTCTTGTCCCAAGCCAGTTCCACGATGCGTCGCCCGCAAGCCGTTGCCATGCGAGCGTGAGTGGAATGCACCGCTGGAATCGACGATGCTCCCGGCAGGCAGAGTCCGAGCGCTTCCGTGACGGCCGCCATGGTCGAGGCCGTGCCCATCGTCATGCAGGTGCCGGGTGAGCGAGCGATGCTGTCTTCGAGTTCATTCCAAGATTCGCCGCAAAGATTTCCAGCCTGGCGCTCGGCCCAGTACTTCCACATGTCGGTGCCAGAGCCGAGAATGTTCCCGCGCCAGCAGCCTTTCAGCATGGGACCGGCGGGGAGAAATATGGCAGGCAGATTCGCCGAGGTGGCGCCCATGATGAGGGACGGGACCGTCTTGTCACAACCGCCCATCAGGACCACGCCGTCGAGCGGATAACAACGCATGGTTTCCTCGACCTCAAGCGCGACCAGGTTGCGGTAATACATCGAGGTTGGTTTCATGAAACTCTCGGAGAGCGTCATGATGGGAATCTCGACCGGGAACCCGCCGGCCTGCCAGACGCCGCGTTTCACTTCTTCGGCGCGATCGCGAAAGTGGGTGTGGCAGTTGTTGAGATCCGACCAGGTGTTGAGGATCCCGATGACAGGCTTCGCCTTGAAATCATCGGTGTCGAAACCCATCTGCTTCAATCGTGAGCGATGGCCGAAAGAACGTTGATCATCAGGCGCAAACCAGCGCGAGGAACGGAGAGAGGAGGGATCGCGATCAGGGGAAGACATGGGTGTTCAGAAAATGGGAGATCGAAAATGGGA
Source organism: Verrucomicrobiia bacterium (assembly GCA_020439945.1). Lineage (GTDB taxonomy): Bacteria > Verrucomicrobiota > Verrucomicrobiia > Verrucomicrobiales > DEV007 > JAEUHH01. The sequence goes on along the minus strand of JAGRPB010000067.1, from coordinate 7,103 downwards.
GAGGGGGAGCAGGCTCAATCGGTAAGCTTTTTCACGAAGATCTGCAATTCGGCGAGTTTCTCGAATCCGGCTCCCTCGTGCGCATCGGGACTGATGGGGTAGCCGGCGTTGGTGTCGGACGTCAGCAGGGCGATGGCTCGATGCAGCGCCCACTGTTCGACGTGACCGAGCAGGCCTTGGCCGATACCGCGACGGCGAAAATCGGGAATGACATACCAGGCCTCGATGTGAGCGCGAGGACTCGAAGAGTCCGAGTCACGGTAGATTCCGGCTTCGACAAAACCGATGGCGCGTCGGTTTTCTTCGGGAAGGAACGCGAGAAAACCGACCTGATTCGGATCGGCGAGCGTGCGCCGGGCATCGTCGCGAAGCTGCTCCATCGACTCCTTTGGCCACAAGGCTTGTCGGAGCGGAAGCCAGCGGTCGAAGTGGGCTTCGGTGAGAGGCTCGATGCGCATTTGGCGGGAACATCGCGTGCGGTGGGTGAGGGCGCCAGTGATGAGTGAGAAGGATTGAGTGAATTGCATCACCGTGCTCGCGCCAGAGTGGCGACTTGCCAGAAACCGTTGCGCCCTTCATGCTCGGCAGCTTTCCCGGCCTCTGGCTACTTTTGACTCCTTACTTTTCACTTATCACTCGCCCCCAGTGAGTCCTTTCCTGATTCTCCTCATCGGCATGGCTGTCGTCATCGGCGGCATTCTCGTTCTCCGATTGCATGCTTTTCTCGCCCTCATTTTCGGGGCCATCACCGTTGCGGCATTGACTCCCAGTGACGATGCCGTGATCGCCCGGGTTTCGGAAGGCTTGGGAAAAGGGTTTTCCAGTTTGGCGATACTCATTTCGATGGCGGCGATCATCGGGAAATGTCTCCTCGATTCCGGTGGAGCGGAGAGGATCGTGGTCAGTCTTCGGAATCTACTCGGTGACAAGCGAACGCCGCTGGCGCTCACGGCGAGTTCCTTCACCTTGGGGATCCCAGTTTTCTTCGACACCGTTTTCTACCTGCTCGTTCCTTTGGCCAAGGCGCTGCGGGTTCAGACCGGAAAAAACTACCTGCTCTACGTGCTCGCGATCGTCTGCGGCGCCACCATGGCTCACTCTCTGGTGCCTCCCACGCCGGGGCCATTGCTGGTCGCCTCGATGCTGGAAGTGGACGTTGGCGTGATGATGATGGGCGGTCTCGTGGTGGGCCTCGTCACCGTTTCGGCGGGCTACCTTTATGCGGTCTGGGCCAATCGTCGGTGGGAAATTCCACTGCGTCCCTCGGTGGAATTGCCGCAGGAGGAACTCGAAGCGATGGCGAATCGGGACGAAGCCGAGTTGCCTTCGTTTTTCCTTTCGGTCCTGCCCATCGTCCTGCCCATCGTTCTTATCGCGGGACGATCGATTGCTGAGTTCGCGGGAATGGAATCGAAGGCGCTCGCGGTCATCGGAGACAAGAACATCGCCCTGATCATTTCAGCGGCGGTGGCGTTGATTCTTCTCGCCGTCGCGAAGCAGCGTTCGCTCAGCCAACTTACCGAGGCGGTCGGTGCCGCGCTGGCGAGTGGCGGCGTGATATTGCTGATCACTTCGGCGGGTAGCGCCTTTGGAAGCACGCTTCGCGACACGGGTATCGCCGACTCGATCGAGGGAATGATTCACCAGCAGCAGTCGTTGATGCTGATTCCGATCGCGTTCCTGATTACCACCGCCATGCGGACGGCCCAGGGGTCTGCCACCGTGGCAATGATCACCGCCATCAGCATCGTGGCGCCGATCATTGGAGCGGTCGATCTGGCCTTTCACCCAGTTTACATCGCGCTGGCAGTAGGTTGCGGTTCAAAGCCCATCATGTGGGCAAACGACAGCGGCTTCTGGATCATCGGTCGCATGAGCGGAATGACACCGCTGGAGACGTTCAAGACCGCGAGCGTCCAGATGATCGTCATGGCCGTGACCGGGCTGATTGTGGTCATACTGGGTGCGAGTGTCCTGCCCCTGAAATAGATGAAACGAATTCTAAGAAGATCCCGTCTGGTGGTGACCAATGTGACACCGGCATCCCTGCCGGTGCCCGGAGCCCTCGAATCACCGGCAGGATGCCGGTGTCACACTGGCACGCTACCGCGCCTTGTTGTCGCCTTCCTGCTTTTCTTTTCCGGTCGATCCTTCTCCGAGGAGAAATCCCTCGAAACCGATCTCCTCATCGTCGGCGCGACGGAGTCCGGCTGGGCGGCCGCGATCCAGGCGGCGCGGATGGGGATCGAGGACATCACCATCGTCCACGACGGCGAATGGTTTGGCGGTCAGTACACCGAGCAGTCGCTGGCCTGCGTCGATGAAAACAAGGGCGTCGGCAAGGTCGGCTGGGGCGTCGATTGGCATCCGATGAAGCGGTCCTTCCATCGGAGCGGTCTCTTCAAGGAATTGATGGACGGGATCGAAGCGCAGAACACCGAGAAATACGGTTCGCCCATGCCGGGGCTACCCTTTCACGGGCCCTCGACCTTTCGGCCGGCCGAGGCGGAAGCGATCTTTCGCGCTATCATTCAACCCTACCTCGATTCCGGACAGGTGAAGGTCATCTGGCATCGTTATCCGGTTGCCGCTGAAATCGATCGATCCGATCCCGAGAATCCGCGTTTACTCGGCCTGACTTTCGCCCCGATCGATCTGCAAACGGGGAAAAGCGGCGAGCCGGATTTGGTGGTAACCGCGAAGCTGACCATTGATGCCTCGGACTGGGGCGACGCCATCCAGGTTTCCGGAACCGCCTACGAAGTCGGCCCCGATCCTCAATCCCGCTACGGCGAACCCAGTGCCCCGGCGGAGATCGCCGAGTATCCCGCCAACGAACTGAACCCCATCACCTGGGCGATGATCGTGGAGGAGACCGACGAGTGGAACCCGATTCCAGAGCCGCCGAACTACGACATCCGCAACTACCCGCGCGCTACTAACGAAGGAATGAAAGCCTTCGGCAAAAACTTGAACTGGGATCGCAAGGTTTCGCGTTATGGAGGCATTCCTCCTTGGCCGGCCAAAGGCGATGAAGTGAAGCGTATGCTGACGGTCTACTCCGTCCGTCGCATCGTCGAAGGCGCCGCCAGCAAGGACGGCCGCACCAGCATTCTGCTCAACTACATGAACGGCCAGGATTATCCGTTGGAGCGTTTGCCGAAACGAGTGGCCGACGCGCTCGAATCGACCGAGGTCGGAGCGTCAGAGAAAAACCTCGTCGAGATGACCCGCGAGCAGCGACAGATCGTGTTCGACGATGCGAAAAACCATTCGCTTGGTGTGCTCCGATTCATGCAAACCTGGGCGCACGATCACGTCGAGGACACCGCCAACAGCTTCCGGAAATTTCGACTCAGTCGCGAGTTCGGCACGCCCGACAATCTTCCGCCGAAGCCTTACATCCGCGAAGGTCTGCGCCTGAAAGCAATGTACATGATGCGCGAGCAGGATGGCCGGAATCGCGACGGCAAAGAGAAGAACGCCGCCAAGGAACGCTTCGCTCACGTCATGTATCCGGATGGTCTCTTCGCGTGGCAGTTTCACTACGACTTTCATCGCACCGGCCGCACCTATTTGGAAGGCGACGAAGATCGCAGCGGTCCGTGGATCGATTACGAAAAGCCGGGACGGCACACCCGATTCGTCAGCGATCGCTCCGTTTTCCCGATGCGGAGCCTGATTCCCGAATCGATGGACGGTTTGCTCGGCGCGCAGGGGAATGTTGGGTTCAGTAGCATCGTCAGCGCCGCGATCCGACTTCACGACCAGCGCGTCCACATCGGCCAGGCTGCCGGGGCGACGGCGGCGGTGGCGTTGAAGGAAGAGGTTGATCCACGAGAGATGGTTTACGACCGCAGAATGCTGGAAGCGGTGCGGGATGGGTTTTGTTCAGAGGAGATGGAGGGCGTACCCCTGTTGATCTGGCCGTTCCGGGATCTGAAGCCAGGGGATAAGGGATTTGTGGCGGTGAATCGGTTGGCGACGATGCTTGGGCGTGAATTCTCCGCGGAAGCAGTGGATTTTCACCCTACAGCTTTGGCAACTCGCGAGTGGTTCTCAGAGATTCCGGCTCCAAAGTATCGAGGATTTGATGAATCTCGGAAGGACAGTCGCAGCGACATCGCGGAGTATTATTTGGCGGAAGGCTCCAAACGGAATTTTTCTGATTTCCCCAATTGGCAACGAAAGGAAAAAAACGACGCTGATGGCGACGGTATTTCCGACCGGGACGACGCCCTGCTTTTCACGCCCAACGAACCGATCACCTGGGAACTGGCCTCGGAGAAACTGACACCGGAAACCGATGGTCTCATCGCCGCCGATCTTCCCGCTTCGGCGCGGCGTTTTGATTTCGCCGGCAAAGGCGTGCCGAAGACCGAGGGCTTTTTCCAGGACACCGGAGCCGAGTTTTCCGAGGATCGTGGCTATGGCTGGGCGCGGGATCTTTCCGCGAATCAGCGGCAACGAAATGCGTTGCCAGAGCCGTATCGCGACAGCTTTCTCTTCACCCGAGCCCATGAAACCTGGGAGTGCGAAGTCGAGAACGGGCGTTATGCCATCGTCGTTTGCGTGGGCGATTCCGGTCATGAGCAGGCCGGCCAAAACGTGACCGTGGAGGGCCAAGCAGTGATCGAGGATCTGTTCACGGCCACGCAACGATTCCATGAAGCCACGGCCGAGATCGAGGTGAAAGACGGTCGCCTCACGGTCGAAATCGGGAAAGAAGGGAGTAGCACCAACACCTGCCTGAATTGGCTCGCGTTCTGGAAGGTCGAATGACGAAATGTGGGGCAGGTTTTCAACCTGCCTCTCACCGGATCAGGCAGATTTCAAATCTGCCCCACCTTGCTTGCCATGCTTCCCTTTTCACCAGCCACGTCTGAGGCGCTCGACGATTTCATGAGTCGGCCGAGTGATGGCGTGCTTTCGGTGATCGATGGGACGGATGGCAACTTCCTCGTCCTCGGCGCCGGGGGGAAAATGGGACTCCATCTCTGCCTGATGCTGCAGCGTGGATTGAAAGCGCTCGGCAAGGATTTCACTCAACGAGTCATCGCCGTCTCTCGCTTCGGCTCAGCGGAAACGCGTTCGAAGTTCGAGTCTCGCGGCATCGACACCATCTCTGCCGACCTGAGCGAACCCAAAAGCCTGGCGGCATTGCCGGACGCGCCGAACGTTTTTTTCCTCGCCGGCGTGAAATTCGGCACCTCGCACGAGCCAGACCTTCTCGAAAAAATGAACGTCCAGATGCCGCGCGCGGTAGCGGAGCGGTTTCGGGATTCGCGCATCGTGGCGCTCTCAACGGGGTGCGTATACTCCTTCGTATCGCCGGAATCGGGCGGCTCTACCGAAGAGGATGCAACCGATCCGGTTGGCGACTACGCGGTTTCCTGCCTCGGGCGGGAGCAGGCGTTTCGAAACGCAGGAGAGCAATGGGGAACGTCGACCGCCCTGATTCGGCTGAACTACGCCATCGACTTGCGCTACGGCGTGCTGGTCGATATTGCCCAGAAAGTTCTCGCCGGTCAGCCCGTGGATGTTTCGATGGGTTACGTGAACGTGATCTGGCAGGGCGATGCCTTGGCTCACACGATTCAGGCACTGCCGCACGCGAGCGAGCCTCCGTTCGTGTTGAATGTGACGGGTCCAGGGAATCTGAGAGTGCGAGAACTGGCGCTGAAATTTGGCGAGCAGTTTAGGTCGTCGGCGATCATCGTGGGGGAGGAGCAGTCGACGGCCTGGCTTAATAACGCTTCGAAAGCGCACGCGATGTTCGGACGGCCGGAGGTTGGGATTGAGGAAATGGTGGAATGGATCGCGAGTTGGCTGGAGGGAGGAGGAGAGACGTTGGGGAAACCAACGCACTTCGAGACGCGCGACGGGAAGTATTGAAAAACTCGCGCGGAGGCGCGGAGAGGGGGAGTTCTTGAGATGAATGAGCTGAGACAGAGACTGTTGGAGGGAATGGTGATTCCGGCTTGTCCGTTGGCGCTGGATAGCGATGGTCGTTGGTCGGAGCGGCATCAGGGGGCGGTGCTGGACTACTATCGCGAGGCGGGAGCCGGAGGGATCGCGGTGGGAGTGCACACGACACAGTTTGAAATCCGGGAGCCGCAGGTGGGATTGTATGAGCCGGTGCTGGAGTTCGCATCCGACAGGGTTGGGTCGGGGACTCAACAGGGTATGATCAAGGTGGCGGGGATTTGCGGGGAAACGGCGCAGGCGATTCGGGAGGCGGAGACGGTTGAGAAATTTGGCTATGATGCCGGTCTGCTGAGCCTGGCGGCGTTGAAAGACTGGAGCGAGGAAGCCATCGTCGAGCATTGCCGGGAAGTGGCGGAAGTGATTCCGGTGTTCGGTTTTTATCTGCAACCGGCGGTGGGTGGGCGCGATCTGAGCTATGGCTTCTGGCGCGAGTTCGCGGAAATCGAGAACGTGGTGGCGATCAAGATCGCGGCGTTCAATCGCTATCGGACACTTGATGTGATACGCGCGGTGGTGGAGGCGGGGCGCGACGACATCGCGCTCTACACGGGAAACGACGACCACATCATCGGCGATCTGCTGACGCCTTTCTCTTTTACCGAGGATGATGAGCCACGCTGGTTTTCCGGAGGCCTGCTGGGGCAGTGGGCGGTGTGGACGGAGCGAGCAGTTTCCCTGCTGGAGGAAATCAAGCGGGTGCGGGAATCGGGCCTGTTGCTGGTGGAATGGCTGACGCGAAATGCTCAGCTGACCGATGCCAACGCGGCAGTGTTCGATGCGGCGAATGGATTTGCCGGCTGCATTGCCGGAATCAACGAGGTTCTCAGACGGCAGGGTTTGCTTCCGTCGAATCGCTGTCTGAGCGCCGAGGAGGTGCTTTCGCCGGGGCAGGGGGCCGAGATCGATCGCGTGATTTCGGCCTATCCTTGGCTTGCCGATGACGCTTTTGTTGTGCAGAATCGCGATCGATGGCTGGAAAATTCTTAGCGTGTTTGGTGGCGGTGGCGTCGATGTCAGCGCCAGTCGGTATTGCGCAGTCGGGCCCGGGACAGCCGGGTCCACTTTCGTGGGTATTCGTGAATTGGGCCGAACCAACGAAGGCGCCTGCGGAGGTG
>JAGRPB010000066.1 GCA_020439945.1 Verrucomicrobiia bacterium | reverse complement strand
AACCTCACACTCGGAGTGATGGACCCCACCACGACTCATGTCGGCGTACAGTTCGACAGCCAGAAAGACGTCCTCGCCGGTTTGGCTCAGGATCCGATCCACGCAATCTACAACGCGCTTTGGGAGATCAAACTCGATATGTCGGAGATCGACACTACCACCGACGCGGACGATTCGAACACCTTCCTGGAAGCCTTCAACGACCTCAGCGCCGCCGAGCAATCGTTGGTCGTGTTGCTGACCGGCAATCCGAACGGCACCAACGGCGATTCCGCCGCGACTTCGGGCAACTTCGACGGCAACTACCTCCAGGAAACCAACAACCAGGGATACTACGACGACAAGAGCTTTGCCGCGCTTTTCGACCGTGTCATCAACGGGCCGCGCGATCAGCTCGGTAGCGAGGACACCCTGACGATCAACGAAACGCTCGATCACGACGCGGGACCGCACAACACCATTGGCGCCACCGATGGCGTGCCCGGAGAGGACACTAACGCCAACAATATTCTCGATCACGATGTGATCCCCGAGATGAGCGTCTATGAAAAAGAAGCCATTCTCGCGGTGCTTTCCGCCTCAGGCGACGGTGGCCAGGCCCAGTCCAGCCAGGGCGGCGTCAGCGGCAACATCGTGGTGGACGCCCGCGCGGGCGATCTGACCGACGCCGACCGGGGTGTGATCGTTTCTTCCACCGACGGCGGGAACATCGCCGGCGACGGCGTGGCCCACATCGGTCACCGGCAGGATCTTATCCGCGCCATCGGCGGTGACGCCGGCCAGGCCGGAGATGGCGGTTTGGACAACTCCAACGGCATCGGCGGCGATGGTGGTGATGTGGTCATCTCCCAGGGCGCCTTCAGCGGAGACATCCGGTTGGATAGCGATCACATGATCACCGTGGAAGCCGCCGACGAGGGCGACAACGCCGCGTTCGGTCATGCCTTTGTCGGACATCGCCAGCAAATCGGCACCGAGAACGAGCAGGATCACCTCGGCGGCACCAACAGCAACGGCCGCAACCGCGACGACTCCGTGGCAGTGGTGGTGGCCGGCGATGGCGGTCGCGAAGGCGGAAATGTCGAGCAGAACGACGCCCAGAACGGCAACGGTGGTAACATCACCATCTCCCAGAGTGGCGGCACCGGCGATATCACGCTTTCCGCTCCGAACGATCACTTGGGCGACGGGGGATCGCCGGATCAGACTTCGATCCTGATTTCCGCCCGTGACACGGGCTCGGGTTCGGGTGAGTTCGAGGTCCACATCGGGCACGACATTCACATCGATTCCGCCTTGGCCGGTGATGCCGCCTCCAGCGTGCCACATTCAATTCCCGCCAGTGGGGGGCTCGGTAGAAACGGCTCACCCGACAACACGCCCGTTGCCGGCAGCGACAGCGAGCGGGGTCTGGTGGGCGTGCTCGAAGGCAACGGCGGCGACGTAACCATCAGCCAGGGCAGCATTTCCGACGCCGATATTTCCATCACCGGGCGAGACGATGTGGTGGTTGAAACGACGACCACGCTGGGCGGCGATTCCCGCGCCCTGATCGGTCACGAACGCACCGCCGGCGAAGACTGGTCCGGCAATGGCGACGACGACGATGTCGATGATTTGAGCGGCACGATCGAAAGCCGGAGCTATCTGGGCGATCGGCGGCTGATCCAGGCCGGACATGGCGCCGACGCCGTGCCGGACGTGATCGACGTGACCTACGGAGAAGACGTCAACCACAACGGCGTTCTCGATCCCGGCGAAGACACCAACGGGGACGGCGTTCTCGATTTCGGTGGCGAATCCCTCACCGATGGCGACGCCGACGGCGGAAACATCAGCATCACCATGGGGACGACGAGCGCCAACATCGCGATCACTTCGCTCACCGGTGACGTCGATATCACCTCCCAAGTTTCGAACGGTGGGGACGCCGACACCGAGATCGGACATGAGGTCACAGTGGCTGCCGTGGCGGGAGAAGCAGGTGTGCATGGCGGCGGCCTCAATACCGGCACCGCCGGAGATTCCGGGAATATCAACGTGAGCCGGGGCGCCATCCAGGGAGACATCTCTGTCACTGCTCTGGATCAGGATCCCGGATCGAAAACCGATCAGCCCGGCGATCACCGCGAAGTCGTGATCGGCAGCACCGTGGCAAACGGCGGCAACCCGTCCGTCCAGATCGGGCACGCCGAGTTTTACGACCTGGAGACCCTGCGCTCCGGCTACGGCGGCGAATACACGGTCGATTACAACAGCATCCTCGACGATTTCATCGAGGGATTCACCCAGATTCCCGGCACCTTTACCACCCCGAGTGCCGACGACTATGTCGCCGCGCTGGGCGAAACCATCGCAAATCCCGACGCGTTCATTTCGCAGTTCGGCACCATCGACGGCCTGGGTAATCTGGTCATCGAGGGCCGCGATCCGAACGCGGCCAATCTCGCGACCGCCGAGGATGTGGTCGACGCCATCGAGCAGATCGCCAATTCCATCCGCCAGGCGCTGCGCTATCCCGAGAAAATGAGCGAAAGCTCGCGGCGCGATCTCATTCTGGCCCTCGTCCAGGCGGAAGAGGCTTTGGAGACCGCCAACACCGCCAAGAGCCGCGCCTACAGCTCCGACACCGTGGGGGCGAACGCCATGATCAGCCAGCAAACCTTCCTGGTTGCCCTGCGCGACGCCGCCATTTCCGCCGAGGACGCCCAAAACAACGCCGTGGACGCGGTGCAGGGCTCGCTGCCCGACGGAAACGACCTCATCACCGATCACGCCGACGCCGGCGACATCTTCTATTCTGGCACGGGAACGGTGAGCGGAAATGTCACCGTGCAGTCGGGCAGGGACGTGGCCGACGGCATCAATCCGCAGGACGGTGTCCTCGACAACGATGAATTCGACTTCGGTGTGGTGAGCATCTACTCCGAAGGCGCTCCCGGTGGCAACGCCGAGACGGAAATCGGCCATCGCCGTGTCGCCAAAAACCTGAGCGGCATCGGCGCCGGTGAATGGAACGGCAGCCCCGACGATGGCGGCACCGCCGGAAACGGTGGCGACATTTCCATCGCCAACACCACCACAGGTACCGTCACTACCCGGGCCAACACCACCCGCATCCGCGCCGAAGGAATCGCCGAGACCGAGGTCCATCTCTCCCACGATCTGCGCATCGTCAATGTGGCCGGCATGTCGGAGACTGGCGCCAGCAGCCGTATCGGTGAAGGCGGGGACGTGGCCTCCGTCCAGTCGAGTACCGGCAACGTCGCCATCAACACCGAATATCTCACTTCGACACTCGATGGTCCGAATGTGGGCGCCGCCGCGCCGGATTCCATCCTTGGCGCTGACGCGACGAATTCCTCGGTGCATCTCGGCGTTTACGCGGAAAATCTCAACCACAGCGACAGCGATCCCCAGCCGGGACCCTCCGCTCCGGCCACGGGATCTCCGTTCTCGAACACCGGCGGCAATCTCAACGTGGCCCAGGTCACCGGTGGCGACCTCGCCTTCAACCTGGATATCCTGGGTAACGGAGATTTCCACGATCTGACCTTCGAGAGCAACGGCATCGGCCAGACCGGATTCCGCGCCGGCCATGTCGCCGAGCAGTCCGCCACCTCCGGCGAAGTGGCCGCCACCAACGGCCACGCCCTCACCGACGCCCGCAACGTGAGCGCCGACGGTTCCGGACGCGACACCAATCCGACGGAGAATGATCGCGTCGCCGGACACGGCGAGCTGACCGAGGACGACGGCGGCGCCATCCGCGCCGACCAGTCCGTGAGCGGTGACATTTCCTTCAGCCAGGTCGAAGATCTCCGGGTCATTTCCGAGGGCACCGGCGACAACGACACCTTCCTCGGCCACGACGCCGAGAACTACGCCCAGAGCGGCTTCGAAAACGACGGCGCCGACGGTGTCGAGGACGGTGGTGTGGTGACCGCCAACCAGTTCGTGACCGGGTCCATCGCCCTCACCGCCTCCCGCACCATCGAGATCGGCGCCCAGGCGAACAACCCCGGCGAAGTCCAGGTCGGCCATGAAGGCGCCCAGATCGCGAAGTCCGCCAACGACTCTGAATTGCGGACCACCGATGGAGATTCCACCACCACTCCGAACCCCGTTGATGTGGACGCCGACCAGTATGTGGGAGCGCCGATCAGCCTGACCGCAGGCGAAATCATCATCGAGAATAACGGAACGGGCCGCACCCAAGTCGGTCACGAGACCTATCAGGAGGCCCTCACCGACACCGGCGGCCACGTCATCGCCGACAGCTATCTCGGGGACAACCCGACGACTGCGGGAGTCAATGAGGGGCTCATCACCATGACCACCGTCGATCCCACGAGCGTTCCCGGCGAAAGCGACACCGCCGTGACCACCGGGGTCAACGGAGACATCTTCGTGGACGATCTCGGTCCGGCCAGCGAAACGCAAGTCGGCCACCGTTCCGAGAGCAGGCTGGTCGATGGATTGCTGATCGCTTCCGGCAGCGCCACCGCCACCCAGACCATCGACAGCGACATCACCGTGACCGCCTACCGCGACCTTCTCGTCACCGACAACTCCGGCGGCGTCGCCCAGATCGGTCACTACATCGACGAATTGGGCAATCTCGACATGACTCCGCTGGAAGCTCCTTTGGCGGCCGTTTACCCCGTGGGACATCCGAATGCGGGAGAAAACGTCCCCTATGACGCGGCGGACACCACCGAGGATGAAGCCACGACACTTCCGGACGCCAGTTCCGCCAAACAGCTGGGCTCCGGCGACATCACCGTCACCACCGGCAACAACCTCGTCCTGCTCGAATCGGGCGGCCGTTCCGAAATCGGTCATCGCAGCCCGGACAGCAACGCCGATCAGGAAGACGTGACCGTTCAGGCCCTCAGCGGTGACATCGTGGTCTTTGTTGGCACCGACAACGATTCCTCCACCGGCGGCGACACCGGCTCCATCGACGGCTTGGCGCCCGGCGACACCGCCTCCGGCGGCAACGACGATCTCCTGATCGACGGCTCCGCCGGCGGCACGGCCCGCATCGGCCACAACCATGCCGACGGTACCGCACCGGGAACTCCCGGCGAGAATGTCACCCAGGTTTCCTCCGGCGACATCTTTGTGCGCGTGTTCGGCGACATGCACGTCCTCGGCGACGGCCCGAACAACGACGGCATCGGTCACGAGCACTACGACTTCGACGGCAGTCCGACCGCCAGCGTCTCCGACGGGAATGCCACCCCCGGCTCCCTGACCCGGAATCGCATTTCGGGCGAGACCTCGCTCGCCGCCGGTCAGAACAATCCCCGCGAAGACCGGGTTCTCCTGGCCGACGTGATGCTGTTCGACAATGTCGGCATCAACTCCGGCTATCGCGACGCCACCTTCGACGCGGCGGCCTTCGACAATGTCGACATCAACACCGGCGACTTTGATGCGTCAGAAGACTCGGTCCGCCGTCCCTCCGGAAACGAACTCCGTTTCAACATTCCGGCTCAGCAAAACCTGACCACGGCGACCGATTTCCGGTTCAACGATTCCCATCTGCCGCCGCTCGACGACACCGGCCATACGGCGGTGAATCCGGCGCTCCGCTCGGGATTGGCCGATCCGATTTTCATCGTCGATCCGATCACCGGCGCGATGGCAGCGGGACCGCTGGGGGCCAACGAGAACTACTTCAGCCTGCAGACCAACAACCCGGCCACGGCGTTCAGCCAAGCCTACTTCAACACCCCCGGCAACTTCGCCTTCTACTTCGGTAAGCCCGCGATCAAGGCCGCCGCCACGGGGGGCGGACGCCGTCAGGTTCAGGAGCGCCGTCCTCGAATCGAGGAGGAAATCCTTCCGCCGCCTCCGGTGGACATCGATTTCATCTATCCCTTCGAGCCGTTCTCGCAAGGCGTATATCATCCCGGTTATTTCGATGTGCGCCTGGGCGAGTATGATGCGGTGGACTCCTCCGCGGACGGTTCCGGCATCCTGCCTGATGCTCTCGGAGCGGGAGCGGATCACGAATACGTGCTGGGCGAGGAGGAATCGCTCGCGAGCAGCGCCTTTTTCGGCCCCCTGCACATCTTTGGCGACTTGCTGGGCATCGGATGGACTCCGTTCCCGAATCTGGATGCCAAGAGAGTCGATCTTCCCTTTCTGGACTTCAATTGGGGCACCACCGGCGCGGATGGTCACAAGGCCTTCTGGTGGCGTTGCGACAATCCGCTCGATTTCAACAATCCGCCCTGCGTGTTCGGCGGCATACCGTCTCCATGGGCCGAGGAGACCGATGAAGTCGAATGGGACTACGATCTACACCACATCCGATGATCTCCAATTTTGCCCGCAACCTGTCCCGTAGCCTGTTTCCTTTGACTCAGAACCCTTCGATCCAAATGAATTCGTCGATTCCCAAATCTTCATTTCGCCATTGGGCGTCTCATGTGTCGCTTGCGCTCGCCGGTCTGCTCTGCTGGTTGGTCCTAGCCTGTCCGGCGTCCGGTCAGGATCTTGAGTTGATCAAGCCCAGACTCCGGAGCGATGAGCCGAGGAAGCAGGAAATCGTCACCGGGCCCGTGGGTGAAACCGCTCCGGCAGAGAAGATGGAGACGACGGAGACGGCCGAGAAAAAGACCGAAGCGGTTGAACAAGCGCCCGTGACCGAGTCCGACGCCGTGCTGGTCGATGAAATCTCAGGCATCGTGCTGGTCGGTTCTCCCTCGAAAGTGCGCGCCGACGATCCGCCCCGGCTCAACGGCGTGCTCGTCGATGACAACGAATTGCTCGTGCCCGAGTCCGTCGCCCAGCGCACCGAAGCCTACATTGGGAAATCCCTCACCCTGCAGCGGCTCCAGGAAATCCAGCGATCCATCGTGCTCGGCTACCGGAACAGCGGGCATCCTGTCGTGGATGTGGTCGTGCCCGAGCAGAATATCTCCGGCGGTGTGTTGCAGTTGATCGTGGTCGTCGGGAAACTGGGAGAAGTCACGGTGGAAGGGAACTCCCGCTTTGATGACGGGTTCTACATCGGAGCCGTTCGCAGCCAGCCCGGTGACGTCATCGAGAGCGGATCGTTCACCGAAGATCTGCGTTTTCTGAACCGCAACCCCTTCCGCCGGGTCGATCTGGTCTACACCCCCGGCGAAAGCTACGGAGAGACGGACGTGATTCTCGACGTCACCGAGCGCCGTCCCTACAGTCTCTACGCCGGCTACGAGGATACCGGCAACGATTTCATCGGTCGCGACCGCTTTCTCTTTGGATTCGAAGCGGGAAGCATTCTCGGCCTGGATCACCAGTTCGGTTACCAATACACCACCACGTCCGAGTTTGAGGGCATCCACGCCCACGCCTGGACCTACCGGATGCCGCTTCCCTGGTGGCGGAGCGAATTCCGCGTGCTCGCCGGCTACGTGACCAGTGAAGCCGACCTCGGCAGTTTCGACGGCATGGATCTCAACTCCTCCGGAGCAAGCACCCAGCTCAGCGGTATTTGGATGTTGCCTTTGCCTCCCGTCCGATCGGTCGCCCAGGATCTGCTTTTCGGATTTGATTTCAAATCCTCCAACAACAACCTCGAGTTCGGTGGTGAAGATGTGTTCGACACCACCACCGAAATCTACCAGTTCTGGCTCGGCCATTCCGCGGAGACTCGCTCCGGACTCGGTCTGACCCGCCTGACCAATCGTCTCGTGTGGGCCCCCGGCGGACTCAGTTCCCACAACGAGGACGACATCTTCGCCGAAGACCGTTACCTCGGTTCGGCCGACTACTTCTACTGGAACGGCAGCGTCGATCACATCACCTACCTGCCGGGAGATTTCCGGCTCTCCATCGACATCGAGGGACACATCTCCAACGAAAACCTGCTCGCCAGCGAGCAATACCTCATGGGTGGTGTCAACAGCGTGCGCGGTTTCGAACAGCACGTTGTGCGCGCCGACAGCGGCGTGGGCGCCAGTGTCGAACTCTACTCGCCGCAGTTCAGCCTGCTCGGCTGGTTGCCCGGATTCGGTCCCGGCGGTCAGGAGACGGTGGAAGAAGGCAAGGGCGGCAAGCAGGTCGTGAGCGCGGAACCCTCTGGCCTGATCGATCGCGGGCGCATGTTCGTTTTCTACGACTACGCCTGGGGCACCAACGTGAACAAACTCCCCGACGAACCCGATGTCAGTCTCGGCGGCACCGGTCTGGGGCTGGATTGGCGGCTGGAGGATTACCTGAGCGCGCGCATCGCGTACGGCTGGCAGGTGACCCAGAGCGGGTTCGACGACGATGAGACCGGTCGCTGGCACTTCGGCGTCATGGCCCGGTTCTGACGAACCAATCCGGTCGGACCCGACTCAACAGGGTTGAGTCCCCGATTGAACAGGGTTGGAGCCGCGGCTCAACAGGGTAAGGTAAGGTCCCGTTTCTGTTGGCTGCGGCGGTACGCCAGGCCGCCGGGCCGCGATTTCGGCGTCGCCGTTTTCAGGTTTTGCTTGGCGCGGCGGGGCGGATGCGCTAGGAAAAAACGCCGAGTCGACCGACAGGAACGAGTCGGTTTCGTCGAAAAACGTAGAAACCCCAATCCCTCAGAAACATCATGCCCCACGTCGACACCAACGGAATCCAAATGTACTACGAGGAGCGTGGCTCCGGAGATCCCGTGATCATGATCATGGGCATCACCGCGCCCGGAGCGGTCTGGGAGGCGCATGCGGACGATTGGTCGCAACATTTCCGCTGCATCATGCCGGACAATCGCGGCGTGGGACAGAGCGACAAACCCGCGGGCGACTACTCCAGCGAAATGTTCGCCGACGACTATGCCGGTTTGATGGACGCCCTCGGCATCGAACAGGCCCGCATCGTGGGCGTGTCCATGGGCAGCATCATCGCCCAGCAGCTGTGCCTGCGTCACCCGCAGAAAGTGAAGAGCGCCGTGCTGATGTGTCCGTGGGCGCGTTGCGATCGCTACGCCAAGTCGGTTTTCCAGCACATGGAAGACAGCAAGGCCCGGCTCACTCCCGGTGAATTCATGGAGTGGATCCAGGTGCTGATTTTCACCAAGCCTTTCTGGGACAATGATGAAGCCTACCAGGGACTGCTGGATGGCCGCATCGCCGCGGACTCGGATCCAAGTCCGCAGCCCCTTCACGGATTGAAGGGTCAGTCGGCCGCGTGTCAGAACCACGACGTTCTCGACCAGCTCGGCCAAATCAGCGCGCCCTGTCTCGTGATCGGTGGCAAGGACGATATCTTCACCCCGCGATGGATGGGGGAGGAAGTCGCCGCTGGCATTCCCAACAGCGAGCTGCATCTCTACGATGGAGCCGGACACGCCTTCCATTGGGAGGTCATGGAAGATTTCAATCCCCGCGTTCGCGAATGGTTGAAAGCCCACTGAACTTACCGATCAGATTCGATCCTTCTTTTCCAGAACCCAACCTGAAAAACTCCAACACTCATGGCTAACATCAAATTCGGCTCGGAAGTCTATACCTGGTTCATGCAGGGAACCGGCAAAGGCTACGACAACAAACTCGATCACATGATCAAGGTGGCGGCGGAAGCCGGTTTCACCGGGATCGAACCCATGGTGCTTCAGATCTCCGAAAGCGCACTCGGCTGCGGCAAATATTGGCTGGGCGATTTCTGCGATCCCATCAAACTGAAAGACACCCTCCAGGAACACAACATGGAACTCGCCGGCCTGGCACTGGTGTGTTCCTGGGACAACGACGAGGAAACACCCGAAGAACGCGAAGCGGCCGATTTCACCATCGATCTGCTGAGGCACTTCCCGGGCGCGATGCTTGGAACGGTGACGCTGCCCAGCGGACGCGCCAACGATCTGCAGCGTCGACGCCTCAATGTCGCACGGAATGTGAACACCGTCTCCGCCCGCGCCGCCGGCGAGGGGATCAAGTGTTCCTATCATCCCAACAGTCCGCCAGCTTCGCTCGTGAGGACGCAGTATGACTACGATGTGGTGCTGAGCTCGCTCGATCCCAAGGTGACCGGATGGACGCCCGATGTGGGACACATTATTCGCGGCGGAATGGATGTGATAGAGACGCTCAACAAGTGGCAGCATCTGGTGAATCACATCCACTACAAAGATTTCTCCGGCAACGGCCCCGAGCCTTGGGCGCAGATGGGAACCGGGAAACTCGACTTCCACAAGATCACCGAATGGCTGACCCTACGTCACTATGACGGTTGGATCATCTGCGAGGATGAATGCGAAAAAGCCATCGACGATCCCGACGGAGTAACGATGCAGAACGGGCAGTGGTGCGAAGAAAACCTGAAGCCGCTGGTTGGCTGAAGGAATTCGATCAAACGACGAACTTTTGGGCGGGATTCCGGGGTTATCCGGGATTACCGCTCATTGTGGAGGACAATCATCGCAGGGGTTCCGGCAAACTTTGCCGGGATCATCGCCGTTTTCTGGTATAAACTGTCACCATGAAGGCACCCGAACCCGGACCGTCGAATTGGTGGGGAGCCGCCGCGTTGATCGCCCTCTTGCTGGGGCAATCCGCCTGTCAACAGATCGGTGTCGCCGATGTGCCCATGTACCAGGAAGTGGGATTCGATCAGGTCAAGCCCGTCCTCGAAAGCCGCTGCCTTCCCTGTCATCAGGGCGATTATCTGGGAGCCCGGATCCCGGATTTCCGCACTTCGCGGGAAGTCTACGATCCCAACCGTCAACCGCCCTTGGTCGTGCCGGGCAAGCCGGAGGAGAGCCGTCTCCTCGATGTGATTTACCTGTCCGAAAACGCCGACACCGCCATGCCTCCCCTGGGCCATGGGCTGTCGATGGAGGAGAAAAACCTGATCGGCGAATGGATTCGCCAGGGGGCCTGCTGGCCGGACGGCGAGACTTTGGAAAGCGAGGCTGTCCTCGACATGAAGCAGCGGTGATGGGCGGAGCGACCTAGGCTTTCCGAAACGATTGGCGATCGGGTCCGTGTTTCTCGATTCAAGAGGGTTGGGTTCCGGATCAAACGGGGTTGATGGCGATTCGTTTTCCTTGGAAAGGGAAGGGAAATACTTCGCCAGTTTCAAACTTGCCACAGGCGGGGGAATCTCCTAACCTGAGAAGGTCAGTTTTTCCCACCTGCCTCTCCCTCAATGAATTCCCGTTTGCTCAGGGGTGTCTTCTTGTTCCTGTCGTGCCTGCTTTTGGGCGGGGCGATCCTTTGGGTTGCAGGTATGTTGGGAACGGTTTCGAATCGACCGGGAGACCGATTCGATCGGCGTTCCACGAACTCTGAGGGTTCGGCCGGAGGTGGAGATTCCCGTTCGATTGAGGCGATCACGATTCGCGATGATTTTCGGGCAAAATTTTCGGAGAAGAAGCCGCCGGTGGCGGTTGAGGATGGCGCCAAGATTTTTTCTCCTATGTCCGAACCGGAGTGGCAGGAGAAAGGGGCGAATCGCGGTTTTTCCTATCGGCCGCAACGCCTTTTTATCCGCAATTCACGCCCGGTGAAGGTGGAATTCGGTCCTCTCGAAGCCGCGCGAGATCGCCAGGTCAATGCCATCGCGTTGGATTTCGGGCAAGGGATCTCCGCGACCGCGGAAGTGGATCACGTGGTCAAGAGGAGTGATTCGAGCTACACCCTGCAAGGGCATCTGCGGGGAGAGCCCGAAAGTGAGTTCAGCCTGAGCATTCATCACGAAGTCGCCGTGGGCAATTTCAATGGCCGCACCCTCGGAACTCGGGAACTGCGCTATGTGGGCGGTGGCATTCACAAGGTGCAGGAAATAGACGACAACATGGCGCCCAAGTGTGTGGGTATGACGCCTTCGCTGCCGATTGCCGAAGCAGGCTCTCTCAGGAATCCATCGCTGGCGAATGAGGGAAATGACGAGTCTCAGCCTCCGTTTGAACCGAAAGCACCTAGTCCGGTCCCCGCGATGTCGGAGCCGAAAAAGGCCTTGGACACGGCGATTTTCGATGTGTTGATCGCCTACTCCACCAACGCGAAAAATGCCGAGGGCGGCACCAATGCCATTCTCGCCCTGATCTACCAGGGAATTGATGACACCAATCTGGCGTTTTTGAACAGCCAGGTGGATGCCCAGGTTCGCCTGGTTCACACCACCGAGGTCAGCTATTCGGGAACGCTGGCGGGTGACGCCCTGGACGCGGTGACCGACTATGACGGGGTCATCGACCAGGTGCATTCCCTGCGGGATAATTTTGGAGCGGACTTTGTCAGTTTTTGGACGCCCTTGTCCGATGCCTGCGGTGTCGGATGGCTGCTGAATGTGATGACAACGGCCTTCGATGACTACGCTTTCAATGTCGTTGATCCCTATTGCCAGTACAAATATACCTTTACCCATGAGCTGGGACACAATCTCGGTTGCGCTCACGCGGTAGGGGATACGGGGGGGCGGGGTGATGGGCTTTTCAGTTGGTCGCACGGGTGGCGTTGGTATGGCACGGGTGGCGCCTACTACCGCTCCGTCATGGCCTACAGCCCCGGCACCAGAACCCGATACTACTCGAATCCAAACGTCTACTACGGAGGTGGCAGCACTGGCAGGGCGGGGTATGAGGACAACGCGGCAAGTATCAACGCGTCCAAGGACACCTGGGAGAATTTTCGGAACAGTTCCCTCGACGATCACGGCGATACCATCGCCACGGCAACGACGGTACCCACGAACAGCACCACTTTCGGCGCGTTGGAAGAGGCTGGCGACAAAGACGTTTTTCGCTTTCAGATTACTTCCGGCTCACTGGATATCGCCATTTCCACCACGGGCGCCACGGATACGGCGGGGCGGCTGCTGAACAGTTCAGGTGGGCAGATTGCTTCCGCAACTTCGGGTGGAACGGGAGGGAATTTCCGGATCGATCGGAATCTCGGGCCGGGAACCTACTATGTCGAAGTCAGCGGGGAGGGCGGAGCGACCGGCGCCTACCAGCTTTCGATTTCAATCCAGGGCGACGACCACGGTGGCGACATTTCAACCGCCACGAACGTGAGCGTGCCCGGGAGCAAGGCGGGAAATCTGGAAGCGGGCGGCGACGAAGACTTCTTCCGATTGGTGATCACCAAGTCGGGAACGCTGACGGTGAACACGACCGGCACCACGGATACCTACGGTTATCTGCTGAACAGTTCGGGGGGCATTCTGGCCTCCGACGACGATTCGGCGACTGTTCCAAACTTTCGCATAGTCCGTCAGGTTCCACCGGGCACCTATTACGTTCGGGTAAGGGGTTACGATTCTTTGGTGACGGGGGCCTACACTCTGGTGGTTGCTTTCCAGGTGATTTCAGATGACCACGGCAACGAGTCGGAGGAGGCGACGGAGTTTCAGGTTGGACTGGATCCGAATCCGTTGGCTGTGGCAGGAGAGATTGAGGTTCCGGGGGATGTGGACTACTTCCGAGTAAAGGTTCCGGGGACATTGAGCGGTCTGGATCCCAACGATGGATTGCTGGATATGGAAGGTCCGCCGGCACAGAACACCAACGTCGTCACCGCAGTGCCGAGCTATACGGAGGACGGGTTCATTGTGAAACTGCCGGGGACGATTCCGACATCACCGCCGTATGGCCTCAACCGGATCGGCAGCGGTGGTGGCTGGCCGAATCGACCGGACAACGGCAACGCCTATCTTCAAGTCGGGGTGGGGGACAAGATGGAAGTAATCCAGGAAAGTGGCGAACCCTTCGACGTCTTTTCCATTGAGCTGGCGGAATTCGGAACAAATCCACCTCCCAAGACGGTTTATTTCACGGGATACCGGGGTGATGGATCGACAGTCTCTCACACCGTTTACACGGACGGGCAGATGGATGGTTCGGGAGCCGGCGAGGACTTTGAAGTGTTCTCGTTTCCGCCATCGTTCGGAGGTTTGGTGCGATTGGAAATCTCCTCGGGTCCCATCGCGATCGACAACCTCGCCATCCGGCTCACCAGCGATGGTTTGGGCAGTCCGACCGGAATTCTCGACCTCTCCACTACCGGAACCACCAACACCTTTGGCAGTTGGTATGATGCTTCGCTCTCCCTGCTGCAAACGGACGACTCGGGGGCGGATGGAATCAATTTCCGAATGCAGAGGGAGGTCTACGCCGGCGAAACCTACTATGTGAAAGTTCAGGAAACCGGCGACGACGCCACTGGTGCCTATGATCTGGTCAATTCCTACATTCCCCCGGAACAGAATCTTCCGGTGCCCCCCACCACCGTGAATGCTTCGGAAAATTCGGGCACGGAAATCAACCTCGCCTGGAGTGCAGCGCCGAAGGCGGTGCGCTATGTGGTCTATCGGAGCACCACTTCAAATTCCACCTCGGCTTCGGTCGTCGCCGCCAATGTGATCGGTACTTCTTTTTCCGACACCTTGGCCGTTCCGGGACAGACATACTACTACTGGGTCAAGTCTTTGAACGCGAACGGTGAAAGTCCTTCCTTCAGCAGTTCCGACACCGGGGTGCGTCTGGCCACTTTCCCCAGGGTTTTGACAAGTCCGCAGTCAACATCGGCGGCCTATGGAGGAGATACGGCCCTATCCGTGGCGGCCGAGTCGGATTCGGGGAATCTCTCCTATCAGTGGTTTGAGGGGAACGCTGGAAACACCACCCAGCCCGTCGGAGGAAACTCTGCCGCCTTGAATCTTACCGGATTGACCGCCAATTCGACCTATTGGGTTCGAGTTTCGAATGCCTATGGGAGCACTGATTCCCAGGCCGCAACGGTGACAGTGGTGCCGGGCGGTCCCCTGAGAATGACCGCAACCCTCGGTCTGTTTTCCGATCGAGTCAGGATCGGATGGGAGTCATCGCCATCGTCGGTTTCCTATCGCGTTTACCGTGGCCTTTCGGGAAATTTCAGTCAGGCGTCGTTCCTCGGGGCCTCGAGTAGCACTCAATACGAGGACTTTTCGGCAAGTCCGGGTACCACCTACTACTACTTCGTCACGGCGGTGGACGGGGATGGCGATGAGGGAAGTTATGATCCCACCACCAGCTACCGAAGTGGAAGCAGGTCTACGGGAGCGCTGGACGGAACGCTTGTGCCAGTGCGGGATGCCCAGGATCTGGTGTTCGACTCCCTGGGGAATAGGCTCTATATCACCACGGAAAGCGGCTATCTGGAGGAATACTCGTTCTCGACCCAAGCGATTTCGAGATCATTTCGTCCAGAAGGGCGGTTACGAGGCCTGGACATTCTCCCGGGGGATGTTGCGGTACTTGCGGCCAACTCCACGGAGGGATCGATTCACCGGATCGATTTGGGTGATGGAAACATTCAGTCGCATCCCTTCTCCATCGCCTCTGGGGAAACGGGAGCATATGATGTGGTCGCCATGCAAGGTGGTAAGGTGCTCGTGTCGCCCAATCCTGGCGCGAGTGGCGCTCGTTGGTTGAGATAGCTCGATCCAAACTCCGGGGCATTTTCGATTCGCGGAGATGCACCGGGGGCGGGAGCACTTCACGGCGCCTCTGTCATTCCGCGGCAGGCGGCCGGAGTTTTCGCGGCCGTTCTGGATGGAGGTGATAGCGGAGGGCCGTGGTATTCCTTCAATGGTACGACCAATGCCTTTGGAAGTTCGCGTATGACCGGGAGCGAGCAATACAAAGGAGCCTTGAGTCGAGATGGGCAACTCCTCTCAGTGGTGGCGCGGCCGGGTGCCGGCATCTTCAATTTGTCAACGGGTGCGACGATCTGGAACTATCCCGGGGACGCCTCGGGCATGGTGTTCTCCCCGGTCGTCAACGAATGGTATGTCGTCGATCATGCCTTGGATCGGATCCGAGCCTATGACACGCGAGTCTGGAGTCTTCTTTTCGAACTTCCAATTCCCGAGGATCTGCAGTGGAATCCGGAATTTGGGAGCGGTACGCTCAACGTCAGTGATGACGGTGAACGGTTGGCCCTGGTCACACCAACGGGAGTCAGACTTTTCGATCTTTCTTCCCGGATTCCGGATTCAGTGCCGCTCACACCGACCTCATTTTCCGCGACGAACGGCCAGACCGACCGGATCACCGTTTCATGGCAGGCTGTATCCGAAGCGTCGGAGTACCAGGTTTTTCGAAATACGACCAATGATTTTGGCAGTGCTACGCTTCTGGATGGTGTGGTGCTGGGGACGGCCTTTTTGGATACGGGCGCCATGCCGGGCACGGGTTACTTTTACTGGGTGGTGGCTTCGAATGTCTTGGGGAACAGTCCACCGACGTTGGCAGCATCCGGGATCAGGCCGATCGTGGTACCCGCCCAGGTCCGGGCCTCGGACGAGCAGTATGAAGATCGCGTCCAACTCAACTGGTCGCATAGTCAGCCAGGTGCCACGTTTGAAATCTATCGTTCGGATCAAGATGCGATCGGCACCGCGACGCTGGCGCATGAAACCTCGCAACTGACATGGGCTGATACCGCTCCGGTCCCGGGAAATGTCTACTACTATTGGATCAGAGCGAAATTTGGCGCGAATGTTGGATCGTTCAGTGTATCCGACAGCGGACTCAGGCGCATCGCGAGGCCCACGGGATTGGTGGCAACGACTTCCAACGATGGAATCGTTTTGAATTGGGACGCGATCGACGGTCTGGGTTATCGAATCTATCGATCCCTCTATGATTCAACTTCGTTGGCAAGTGAAGTGGGATACACCGCATCTGGAGGCGAATTCATCGATGCCACCGCTCTTTTTGGTCGCACCTACTACTACTTCATTCAAGGGGTCGCCAGCGATTACGACAGTATCCTCTCGGATAGCGCTTCGGCCCTTCGGTTACTTGGAACGCCATCAGATTTTTCAGGGACCGACGACCGGCTTGATGAGATTGTAATCTCCTGGTCCGCATTGCCGGGAGCGACCAACTATCGGGTCTATCGATCGATGAACCCGGTGCGTGGTTCTGCCTCCTTGGCCATTTCGACGAATCAATTGCAGTATGTTGATGAGAATGCCAAGCCGGGCGAGACCTGGTATTACTGGATTCAGGCGTTCAGTCCGGTCAACGGGTTTGGTGTCGAGAGTCAGGCAATCACGGGAACCAGGTTCGGTGGGGCCATGAATACGGTCGATACACCATCGGCGCCTGCCGATGATCCGGTCACCGTCGCAGGTGATCCCGACGAACTCGGCAAAACCAACTTTTTCGGTCTTCTGCGATCCGTCAGCGAGGTGCGGACCATCAACGGCTCGATTCGAGCCATCCTTTTCCGCGACCTCTTTACCGTGCTTCTCGATTTGGACGGAGAACGTTTTGTTGGGAGGGGCATTGCCGTCGATGCAGCGGGAATCGGAGTTTGGACTTTTGAAGATGGGAATGGAAACCAGTTTGAATTGACGTTGGAACTCAGGCTTTCGGACGGGGGAAGCCATCGACTCGAAGGAATTCTGGTTCGCAACGATGTGCCGGTCAGTTCGGTGAGTGCGGGATCGAGCACCTATCATCCGCGTTTCCATCCCGCGCCATTTGCCGGCAGCTATACCTGGCTGCTTCCGCACGACGACTCCGACGACCCTGCCTTGGTTCCCGCGGGAGAAGGTGTGGCCTTTGGCACTATCAATGTTCGAGGCATCTACCGTTTTCGGGTGATACTGGCGGATGGGCAAACGTTGACGATGTCTGGCAGTGTCGACGACGACGGCCAGATGCCATGCTACGCATCGCCCTATCGAGGTCCAGATCCCGGGCTTCTTGCGGGCATGCTTCAGGTTCGGGAGATTCCGAATGTCTCCCAACTCGATGGGATATTCCATTGGAAGCGAGCCGCCGGCCTGTCAGTTCCGCCTATCTATGAAGGGGGATTCGATGTGAGAATCCCTGTGGTTGGAGCACTCTATTCCCCTCCATATCGCGGCGAACGAATGTTGACTCAGTTGGCGGAAGGGGAGAGCAACGCGATGTGGAGCTTCGATGGTGGCGCGCTTTCGCCCGCTCCCAGCAACCGATGGATGACCTGGGATAGCGCCAACCGGATCTTCGATTTGGGCAATGAGGCGCAGGGGCGGGTGGTGACTCAAGCGGTATCTCGGACAGGCGCCGTGAATGGCTTTTATCTGGATCAGGATGGCAATCGGTTTTCGTTCTCTGGTGTCGCACTTCCGATCCAAGGGTTGGTGGCAGGTCATTTCATCGGAGATGGGGAATCGGGTCTGTTCACTCTGGAACCGGCGGCAATGCCAAGCCTTGCGGTCTTTGATGGCGAAGGCAATCCGTTGTCTCCGGGTGATACGATCTTCTTCGGTTCGATCGGCATCGAAGACGGAATCGGCGAGAGAATCATCGAAGTGAGAAACACGGGCGAAGGCCGGTTGTTGCTCGAAGGGACAACGCTATTTCCCGATCAGGAACCTTTCGTTTTGGTTTCGGGGCGGGGTGGGGAATTGCAGCCCGGTGAATCGAGCCGATTCCGGATTCGTTACCTGCCTCAGACGGCGCAGACGCATCAGGTCTCGATGCGAGTTTTCAGCAACGATCGAGAGAACAATCCTTTTGAAGTCATGTTGGAAGGAAGCGGATTGGCGGCTTCCTCGGCGTCCGACACCGAGTCCGGGAGCCCGCTTTCACCAGTCAAGGTAGGTAGTGGGGGTGGAATTGGTTCGGTAGGCGCCGTAGCGTTTGATTCGGAAAACGACCTTGGAAACTACAACGGACCGTTGACTTCCACCGATACCAGCCTGGCGGGATGGGGCTCGGCGAGGGTGCGGTCGGACCGGCGCAATCCCGATTCCGGTCTGGCGACCCTGGTTCTTGTCTGGAATCGACTACGAGGGGTGATCGTTGGGACGATTGGTTCGGATGGAACGTTTTCGACCATCCGCAGCAGTGGGCCGTTGATGCGCGACCATGATGTCGATTCCATTCAAATGATCGAATCCACGGACGGACAAACTGCGATTTTCGGGCAAATCAGTTCACGTGATGGAGCTGAGGTGATCGGAGAATTCATCCTGTCGAGAGCGGCAGTCAACGGGCCGGGGGATGCTCTTCCGGGAGGTATAGAGGCGGGAGCCTGGACGATCGCCATGCCGATGGAAGAAGATCTCGGCGCCGGGTATCCTGGGGGAGATGGGATCGGTGTTCTCAATGTCCGTTCCAATGGGAGATGGAGTGTGCGTCTGTTGCTCGCGGATCAGCAGCGAACCACGGCAGGCGGATCCTTGAACGAGGATGGCAGCCTGGAGTTTCTCCGGACTTGGGCTCTGGGCCAGGTGGGCGGTCGTTGGGAGTTTCGTGACGATCTCGATCCGAGCGTCGGCAATCTGACGGGGTGGACCAGCTGGACTCGGCATGCGAAACCAGGTGGCGCGATCTATCCGGCGGGATTCCAACTCGAGCTGGCCGTGGTTGGCAATTTGTTTGAGAGCCCTCCCCGTGGAGAGCGCGTTCTCAGTCAGCTGACCGACTCTGATGGCAATGCGACCGCGTTCTGGACGGGTGAGCTGGAGCCCGTCATCGATGATCAACTGGCGACTTGGCAGTCGAACCATCGAATGAGTTCCGCGGTTCCCGTGGATGGCGAAGTGTTTTCCGCTTCGGTTTCTCCCCGAGATGGCTGGGTTCGCGGTCTGTTCCGGCGACGATATGTCGACTCCGTCACGGGAAAACCACGCAATCAGATCGTTCGATTCAACGGAATTTCGCTTCAGGCTCAGGGGATTGTGACCGGAAGCTGGTCCGAATCGGGCCGCGATGGCGGATTTGGAATCAGGCCAAATTGAGGGAACTCGGTGGACAACACCGCTGCTTGGTGATTCCGGGAAAAGGGATTATCTTTTCGCATCGCTCGGTTGGTGTTGCCACGAGCGAATTCTTTTTTCAACGCTCGATTCATGAAGTTCGGAGATTTGAGAGGGATCCTCCAGTACGTGCCGCAGTTCCGCGGGCGTACTTTTGTCGTGGCGTTGGACGGGGCCATCGTCGCTTCGGAAAATTTTTCGAATATCCTCCTGGATTTGGCGGTCTTGCGTTCGCTCAACGTCCGCGTCGTGCTCGTCCACGGAGCCGCTCAGCAGATCAGGGAACTGGCGGAGAAACGGGACGTCGAACTTTCCAACAGCGATGGCACCGGAATCACCGATGAGAAGACTTTGGAGGTAAGCCTGGACGCGATCACGCGACTCAACAGCGGGGTGATGCAGAATCTCACCTCCCTGCGAATCCGTGCCGCGACTTCGAATGCCATCATCGCCCATCCGGCGGGCATCGTCTCTGGCCTGGACCAGGGATTCACGGGCACCATCGAGCGGATCGATACCGATGCCCTGGAGAGCTTTCTCGGCCAGGAGATTCTGCCGGTGCTTCCGCCGCTCGCCTACGACGCGACCGGACGGACCCTCAGGGTGAATTCGGACGCGGTGGCGTTTGAAACGGCGGTAGCCCTGAAGGCGGCGAAGATCATTTACGTGTTGCCGGAGGAACCGGACTTCGGTCTGCCGACCCAGGTGTCACGACAGCTGGCGGAGAACGAGGCGGAGGAATTGCGTCAGCGCATCGGTGGGGATCAACCCTCGGGGCTCCGTTCCAAATTGAAGTTCGCCATCCGGGCCTGCCGGGAGGGCATCCCGCGGGTGCATCTCATCAACGGAAATCGGAACGATGCCATCCTCGCCGAGTTGTTCAGCAATGAGGGCATCGGCACGATGGTGTTCTCCGACTCCTATCGCCAGATTCGCACCGCCACGCAGGCGGATGTCGACGAGATGCTGCTGATGATGCGGCGGGCTGTCGAGGATGAGATGTTGGTGGAACGATCGCGTGAGGAGATCCAGGTCCGCCTCTCCGATTACCACATCATCGAGATCGACGGCAATGTGGTCGGTTGCGTGGCCTTGCACCCCGATCCCGAGGCGGGGGTGGCGGAGATCGCCTGTCTACACGTGAAGAAAGCACACGAGGGCCAGGGATACGGAGGCTTCCTGATCAAGGAAGCGGAGAAGCTTGCATCTCAGGCGGGACTCAAGGTTTATGCGGTCTCGACGCAGGCGGTCAGCTTCTTTGAGAGGCATGGATTTCGCCGCTGCGAGGATCGCGGATTTCTCCCGGAAGATCGGCGGAAGAAGCTGGCCACGAACGGAAGAAATTCGATTGTCCTCGTCAGGTGAGCGGCCGTCCTCAACGATCTTTCGGAATCAGCTTTACCGTCAGAGCTCGGTGATCGCTGGCCTTTTCCCAATCCTCGGGATGAAGAATCGCGGCAGAGTTTTTGTCGATTTCGGATTTCAAACCGTCGCTGAACAGGAGGTAGTCGAATCTGGAGTAGGTGTCGGCATAACTCCAGTAGTGGGTCCAACGAAAGCCAAACGGATCCGTGGGCCGAAGATCGCCCAGGTAGGTGTCGCTCCCGAATCGACCCCGGATCGCCTTCACCGGAGTTTCGTTCGGGGTATCGTTGAAGTCACCGTAGACCAGCAGATTCGTGCCCGGTTCCTTGTCGAGGATGGTGTCAATGTGCTGGCGGATGAGATGCGCTTCGTTGCGCCGCATCTCGGATTGGTCCGCCTCGGGAATCTCCCGTTTTGATTTCAGGTGCAGCCCGAGGCAGCGAAGTCGATAGCTTTCATTCACCGCCACCGTGACATCAAGGAAACCGCGCTGTACCGGGAAACGCGTCTGACCGATGAGATAAGTGAGGTCGTTCCGCGAATCCCGGGAGACGATGGGAAATCGGGATAGCAGGGCGAGATTGCGGTTCCAGCCGTCTGCCGAGATGATCAATTCGGTGTGGGGGAGATCGACCCCATTTTTCGAGAGGCGTTCGCGGAGATCTTCGAGGTAGCCGGCGTCACCCAATTCGCAGACTCCGAGAATGTCCGGCTTCGCCTCGGCCAGCGTGGCGATGACTCTTTCGATTTCGTCCTCCGGTTTCGGCGCGTCCGAAACGATTTCGCCACTCACCCGGCGCTCCATCGCCAGGTAGTTCTTCAGGTTCCACGCCACGAACCGGATGGGTTCGGTCGCCGAATTCTCATCAGCGGCGGTGGCGGCGATCGAGATCGCAACCGACCAAAACAGAACCACCGCCAGCGAGGCGGGCCGGTAGCGGACCCGACGCGATTGGCGGTGGCAGTTGATCAACTCGAAATTCAAATGACGAGGACGAAGGCGATCAGTCTTCGGTTGGAGCGGGTTCTTCGGAAGCCGTGGCCTTTGGTTTGGCCTCGGTCGTTTCACTCTTTTCCCATTCCGATTTGCCTTCGATTTCGCCGGCCTTGATTTCGTGTTCGAAATCTTCCTTGGCCTTCTTGAATTCGCCCATGCCTTTGCCAATGCCACGTGCGAGTTCCGGAATTTTCTTGGCGCCGAAGAGAAGCAGGATGATCAGGAAAATGACGATCATCTCTTGTAAGCCGATAGGTCCCATAAATGCGAGGAGGTTGGGGTTAATTACTGCTTGAGGATAGGTTGCGCCGTCCCGCGATGCAAAAGGAAATTCGGACGCGCACATCGCGTTCGTCTTGTCCATACTTTGCCGAAAGGAGCGCTTTCGGCAACGGGTAGATTCGACGGATGGAGGCTGGCGTGGTCAGGCTGGCACGATCGCGTGCCGGTGGAATGATCCCCGTCACGTTTCCGCGCTGGTTTCTGAATTCGTCCTTTGACCTGTGCGTCTTATCCCCTACTATTCATCTCCCACCTCATGAAATACCCCAAACAAGCTATGCGCATTCATTCCACCCTGATTGCTCTCGCCGGTCTCGGTATCGCGGCCTCGGCTCACGCTGAAGGTCCTGATTTCGAGAAAGATGTGTGGCCGTTCGTGAAGAACAGCTGCGTGAAGTGTCACCAGCCCGAGCACAAAGACGAACGCGGACGCACCCGACGTCCCAAGGGCGATCTGGTCATCACCAACAAGGAAGCCTTTGCCAAGGGAGGTGAGGATGGAGAGGTGGTCGTGGCCGGTAAGCCGGAAGACAGTTCGTTCCTGCAGCGCACCATGTTGCCGCTGGATCACGACGATCACATGCCGCCGGAGGGCAAGGCCGACCAGTGGACCGACGAACAGAAAAAGATCTTCGAAGAGTGGATCAAGGCCGGTGCCGATTTCGGTGCCTGGGAACGTGATGCCGAGGTCGATATCAAGGACGAGTAATTGGTCCGTTTGTTTTTCGATCCCGATCATCGAATTTCAAAAGCCGGATCCCGAGAGGGGTCCGGCTTTTTCGTGCCGGCCCGACCGGTCCCGGTGGCGTGATTTCGCCGAGCGAATCCCATTGCAGGTTGGGCGGGCGCTTTCTACAGTCCTCTTCGATGAAATCCCCTCTGTCTTTCCTCCTTTCGCCGCGGCTGTACCGTCCGTGCCTGTGCGTGGCTTTCGCTTTCGGTGCTGCCGAGCCCGCCTGGTCTCAGGATGAAAAGGTCGACTTCGAAAAACAGGTCTGGCCTTTTCTGGAGCGCAGCTGCGTGAAATGCCACAAAGCCCCTCATGAGGAGAATGGCCGCACCGTGAAACCGAAGGCGGGGCTGCGCATGGACGGAGCCTGGGCGATCAAGCTGGGAAGCGAAAACGGTTCCGTGATGACCCCGGGCAACGCAAAGGACAGCGAAATCTGGTGGCGTACGGATTTGCCTGACGATGACGACGATTTCATGCCGCCTTCCGGAAAAGCGGATCCGCTGTCGGCTGAGGAAAAGGAACTGTTCAAGAAATGGATCGACGAAGGGGCTGATTTTGGGGAATGGGTGGGGAGTCTCGAGGGAAAGCCGAAAGAGATTTCCAATTCCGGCGACAAGATTCCGGTCTCGGAAATTCAGGAACTCTACAAGTCGCTGAGCGAAGGTCTTGAGGTGCCCAAGGAGGATGCTTGGAAAGAGGTGACCGCCGCCGGAGGTCGGGTTATGCCCCTGGCAACCGATAGTCCCTTGCTGTCGGTCGATTTTCGACTCGTGCGCGAAGAGGCCGACGACGCCAAGATTGCGACCATCGGGGCGATTTCGGATCACGTCGCCCAGTTGGATCTTTCGAAAACCTCAGTCACCGATGCGGGCCTGGCGCCGGTGGGAGAGCTTTCGCGCCTCGTGAAGCTGAATCTCAGCGAGACGGGAATCACGGATGCCGGCCTGACTTCACTGAAAGGGCTCGATCATCTGACCTACCTCAATCTTTACGGAACGAACGTGGGCGATGCCGGTCTGAAACAGCTCGCGAACCTGAAGCAGTTGGAGAATATCTACCTCTGGCAGTCAAAGGCGACCGACCAGGGGGTGAAAGCGTTGCAGAAGGCGCTGCCCGACGCTCACATCGTCTGGAAGTGACCGGAATCCCGTCGGTTTGATCAGGACGCGTGGAGCGTTTTGAACAAGCCGATCATGCTGGCGGCCGCGCGTCCCGCTTCCGCTCCGCGATTGATCGGTGAGTCGAGCGACGAGCGCTCGGCGGCGTGCTCAGGGCTGTCCACCAGCAGTACTTCGTGAATCACCGGTATCAGGTGGGTGCGGGCGCTGGAGGCGAGTGATTCCGTGATGCTCGAGGCGATCAGGTCGGCGTGCGCGGTTTTTCCCCGAATGATGACGCCAAGCGCAAGGACCGCCGCCGGTTTCTTTTCGGCGCGTCGGCACAGCGCCTCCACGGTCACCGGAATCTCGAAGGCGCCCGGAACGCGAAAGATGTCGATCTCGGCATTGGGCAGGAGAGCCTCCAGCTCGCGTTGGGCACCCACCAGGAGGCCATCAGTGAACTCGGGATTGTATCGGCTCGCCACGATGACCACCGGATGAGGATCGACATCGATCGAGGGAGCGTCAGGCAAGGCGGTTTCCATTGATTCGAAAAGAGTAAAAACAGACAAAGAGCACTGATGAGAAGCGCTTTATCAAAGAAAATGCCCCAGCTTGTCCCGCTTGGTTTGCAGGTAGCGTTCGTTGTGGGGATTGGGCGTCGATTTCACGGGAACCTGCTCCGTGATTTCCAGGTCGTGTCCTTCCAGTCCCACCACTTTCCGCGGGTTGTTGGTCATTAACCGGATTTTTCGGATTCCGAGATCGTGGAGGATCTGCGCCCCCATGCCGTAGTCGCGCAGATCGGAGGGAAAACCGAGTCGTTCGTTGGCTTCGACCGTATCGAGTCCCTGTTCCTGCAACTTGTAGGCCCGGATCTTGTTGGCCAGGCCGATCCCGCGACCCTCCTGGCGCATGTAGACCAGCACTCCGCTGCCGGCCTGGTCGATCTGCTCGAGCGCGGTGTGCAACTGATTGCCGCAATCGCAACGGCGGCTGCCGAAAACATCCCCCGTCAGGCATTCGCTGTGGACCCGGACCAGGGTGGGTTGATCGGGATCAATCTCTCCTTTCACCAACGCCAGGTGCTGTTCGGCCGGGTTGATGGTGCTCTGATAGAGATTGAGCTGGAAGGTGCCGTAGTCGGTGGGCATTTCGATCTGCTCGATCCGCTCGACCAGTTTCTCTCGGCTTCGGCGGTATTGAATCAGGTCGGCGATGGTGCCGATCTTGAGTCCGTGTTGCTTTCCAAACTCGACCAACCGGGGCAATCGGGCCGAGTCGCCGTTTTCATCGAGAATCTCGCAGATGACCCCAGCCGGTTCGAGTTCAGCCATTCGGGCCAGATCCACGGCGGCCTCGGTATGCCCGGCACGTCGCAAGACCCCGCCCAGCTTGGCCTGGATCGGGAAAATGTGGCCCGGTTGCACGAGGTCGGATGGCTCGGAAAGGGGATCGGCCAGTACCCGGATCGTCTTCGCCCGATCGGCGGCGCTGATTCCGGTGGAAATACCCGCGGCCGCGTCCACGGCCACGGTGAAATCGGTGCCGAAGTGTTCCGTATTCCGGCGCACCATCGACCTCAGACCGAGGCGTGAAGCCGCTTCCTGGGTGATCGGGCAACAGATCAGACCCCGACCGTGGGTGATCATGAAATTGATGGTTTCCGCCGTGACGGAGGCGGCTCCGGCGATGAGGTCGCCCTCATTCTCGCGATCGGCATCGTCGACCACGATGACCATTTTGCCCGCGGAAATGTCGGCGATCAGCTCTTCGATCGGGCTGAAAGGGGAGTCGGTGGAGGGTTTTTCAGACATGGGAAACCGATGCCAGTGTAGCACCTGACGGGATTGGCACCAACCGCCAACGGTTACAATTGTCTCGCGATTTTCTCGTGGGTTTCACCCGGCGATTTCGCTAGGTTTCCGCCATGTTGGATGATGATTCGCCAAAACCTCCGCCGATTCCGTCTTCGGTCCCGGTGCCAATGCCGGGTCCGACTCCCATGTCCGTCGAGGAAGAACGGCAATGGGCCATGTTCCTGCATCTCTCGGCTTTCTCCGGCTTCGTGATTCCATTCGGGTCCATCGTCGCGCCCCTCGTCATGTGGCTGGTAAGGCGGGATCGGTCCGCCTTCGTCGACGAACAGGGAAAGGAAGCGGTCAATTTCCAGATTTCCATCCTGATCTACACCTTCATCTCGATTCCCCTGTGCTTCGTCTTGATCGGTTTTTTCACCCTGTTTGCCGCTTCGATTCTGGAGATCATTTTCACCATCATGGCCGCGGTGCGGGCGAGCGAAGGCCGCCACTATCGCTATCCACTGACCATTCGCATGATCACCTGAATCGGTAAGCGCCTGGGATTTTGCTTCCAGGCTTGCCGCCGTATCCGAATCGCGGACATTGGAGTCCATGAGTGACGAAGTCATCGCCGACCGTTTCCAGATCGCCCGTCTCGCGGAGATCGATCCCACGCCCTGTCCCTGCGGTCAGGCGCGTCGCGCCTTCATGAACGACCGGAATACGGTTGCCTCCATGCATCTGGTGGAAATTAAAAAGGACAGCGAGACCCACTATCACAAGCGGATGACGGAGATTTACTACGTGCTGGAGGGCGAGGGGCACATCGAACTCGACGGCCAATCCCATCCCCTGCGTCCCGGCACCGCGGTGATGATCCAACCCGGCTGCCGCCATCGGGCCGTTGGTGAAGGGTTGAAGATCCTCAACGTTCCGGTACCGAAATTCGATCCCGAAGACGAGTGGACCGACGAGGCCGATTGATCCCGAGATGGCGCCGAGATGAATCAACCACCCCCGTTGCAGCCCGATATCGAGTACCGACCGCCTCAGCCCAGTCGCGGTCTGAGCACCGGAGCGAAGTGGGGAATCGGCTGCAGCATCGGTTGCCTGATCACGCTCCTGATCGGGGGCATGCTTGCCTACCTCGCGTTCGTGAAAGTGAAGGAGGCCGCCGTTTCTCTGCTCGACAAGTTCTCGTCGACCTCGCCGGTGGTATTCTCGGCGCCGCCGGCCGATCAGGCCACGATCGATTCGGTGCTGAAGCGGTTCGACGACTTCACCGAAGCCATGAAAGAGGGCCGCGACGTGGCGCCGCTGGCCTTGTCGGGAGAGGAAATCAATTTGCTCATCAATTATCATCCCGAGTGGAAGGAACTCGCCGGTCATACCTCTGTCTCGATTGACGAAGACAAGCTGCGCTGCCAGGTGAGTGTTCCCCTCGACAGTCTGAACCCGTTTCTCAAGGGGCGCTACTTCAACGGGGACGCCACCATCCGCCTCGGCCTGGCGGACGGAAAACTCGAGACCTACGTGGACGATCTGCGGGTGGGAGGGAAACCGTTGCCGCCGGAGGTGATGACCGAACTGAAGAGCGCCAACCTCTTCCAGGATCAGCATCGAAATCCCGAGTTGGAGGAGCTGACGCGTTCGATCGAGGCGATTCGCATCGAGAATGGCCGCCTCATCATCGTGCCCCAACCAGCCTCCGAGCGCCAAAAGTCCTCGGCACCGGCCGATCCGGCTCCCGCCCCCGCGGTCGAGGCATAGGTCTCGTATCGAATCGGCGCGATGACGTGCGGTTCATGACTTTACGTTGATCGGGAAGTCCGGCGATACTTCTGACCGTCTCCCCGATGTCCCTCGATTTTCGTTCCCCGACATCACGCCGAAAGGCGGCCCGTTGGACGCGCCGCGCCGCGGTGAAAGCCGGTGCGCTGGGGTTGGCCGGAGGTTTCGGCCTGGAAAAGCTCGCCGCCCTCGAGCCCGGTGGTGGAAAGACCCGGGCAAAATCGGTCATCTACATCTTTCTCTCTGGCGGTCTCTCGCAATTGGAGAGTTTCGATCCGAAACCCGGAGCCCCCAGCGACATCCGCGGCGAATTCCGCGCCATTCCGACCCGCACCCCCGGATTGCACATCTGCGAGCACCTGCCGGAATTGGCGAAACGCAGCGAGGCATGGGCGCTCTGCCGATCTCTCAGTCACGGGTCGAACGAACACTCCGACGGCCACTACATCATGATGACCGGGCGCAGCGTGTTGCCACCCGGATTCAACCGATCCAAGCCGACCGAGAACGACTGGCCGTCGATCGCCGCGCTCGCCGGCGACCTGATACCCTCCTCGGGCGCCTTGCCGTCCGCGCTCGTTCTCCCGGAA
>JAGRPB010000065.1 GCA_020439945.1 Verrucomicrobiia bacterium | reverse complement strand
GCCTTTTCCCTCAGTTCGATCTCCGGCTCGGGAATGAGCCCGATATCCCGAGTGTCTCGCACCCACTGCGCGTGAACTTCGCGCATTTTCGCCAGCCGCTCGGCTTGCGCCGGATCACCGGCCAGGTTGTGGATCTCGTCGGGATCGTTCTCTACATCGTAGAGTTCTTCCACAGGCTTCTGATCGGCCATGAACAACTCGGCAGCCGGAGGCAGTTCGCCCGCCGCATGCACACGACGCAGCTCCATCATCGTCGCGCCTTTCTCAGGAGTGTTCATGTATTGGTAATACGGCTTGAGCGGCTCGTAGTTGCGGATGTAGCGGTAGCGTTGGTCGCGGACCATGCGGATGATGTCGTAGCGCTCGTCCATCCGGTCACGGGCGCCATAGATGTAGTCGCGAGGCGGTGCGGGATTCTCCCCGAGAAACGCCTGCCCCTGCATCACTTCCGGCACCGGCACACCGGCGAGGTTGAGCACTGTGGGACCGAAATCGATGGAACTAATCAGGTCGCCGTTTACCGAACCCGGCTCGCCCTGATTTTCGATCCGGTATTTTTCCGGAATGCGCACGATGAATGGAATGTGAGTTCCCGATTCGTAGAGCCAACGCTTGGCCCGCGGCAGACCGACGCCGTGGTCGGGCCAGAACATGATGATGGTGTCCTCATACAGACCGGCTTCCTTCAACTCGCCGATCAACTCGCCCGCCCAGGCATCCATTGCAGTGATCAGCTCGTAATTGCGCTTCCAATCCTCCAGCACCACCGGCGTCGCCGGATAGTAGGGCGGCAGGGTTTGCTTCAGTTTCTCCGGATCCTGGCGCTGATCGGCGGTGAGGTATTTGGTCACCTCGCGGTATTTCGATTCGCTGGCGATGCCGCTCTCGTGACAGCCGGTGAAATTGAAGATCGCGAAAAAGGGCTGCCCGTCCTCGCGATTTCTCCAGTGGGCCTTGTTGCTGGAATTGTCCCACGTTTCCTTGGGGTGCTTGAACTGGTAGTCCGTCTTCGAATTGTTCGTGCAGTAGTAGCCCGCCTCGCGCAGGTAGATCGGGAAAGGCTTCACCGAATCCGGCAGCACTGCATTGCAGCGCATGTGATGCGTGCCAATGGTCGTCTGATACATCCCCGTGATGATGCCCGACCGGCACGGCGCGCAGACCCCGGCGGTGGTGTAGGTGTGGGTATAGCGAACGCCCTCGGTGGCGAGTTGATCGAGATTCGGCGTGATCGCCAAGGGATCGCCGTAGCATCCGAGATGCGGGCTGATGTCCTCACAGGAAATCCAAATAATGTTAGGTCGATCCGCCGCGTGTGAGACAGCGGCAGAGAGAATGAGGGCAAAGAAAACGGCAACAACACGCATGGCGGCATGGTAACGGGAGCAGGGGCGAGGGCAATAGCGCAATGGAGAATGTGACACCGGCATCCCTGCCGGTGATTGGAAAAATGCGCTCCGCACAGCGGAGCGGAAGAATCCGTAAGCACCGGCAGGGATGCCGGTGTCACACTCAATACCCGCGAAACGCCCCGTCCCGCTCAAGTTCCTCCAGCGACCGCCATTCCGCGACCACCTCATCCAGCGGAAAACCGGTCCCGAAAGGCGCCGCCAGGACCGAGCCGATCTCGATGCGCCCGTCCTCGATCGCCAGAGTCGGAAATGATCCCGCGTCCCGGTAGAGATCTCCATGATTCGCCAGGACCGCCTTTTGAATCGATTCATCGAAAGGACTCAACCCCGCGAAATAGTGATGACCGTTCCGCTCGATGTGCCGGATACCTAGCGCGTGCATTACAGCTAGATCCTGTAACAAGGCCAGCGGCCCCGTATTGGCCAGGTCTTCGCCTGACTGGATCCACGCCCGCTCCGGATGCGCCTGCGCTCGTTGCCGCAACAGGCATGCGTTGACGATCCCCTTCGTCACTCCCTTGCAGTTCTTGTGACTGCCACCGGCGTAGCCGAGTTCCAGAGCCCTACGCAACGATCCGACTTCGGCGTCGCTCTCGTCGATCACGAGTGGTGGCGCTTCAGGCCAATCCGCGATCGCCTTACCGATCTCATCATCCAGTGCCACGTCACGATGGAGTGGTTGCTCGACGAAAATGAGATGATCGGACGAGAGAAAATCCGCCAACTCTGGATCGGCGCGAAGCGAATCCCAGAGCGTGCGAAAATCTCCCATCTCACGAAACTGCTCATTCCCATCGAGCGTGTAGCGATACTCCGGCGACTCGCGAGCCAGCAACGTGGCCAGGGCTTTCAGTCGCGCCGTATCCGTGGCTGCATCGCCGCTCAGTTTGATTTTGAAATACCTCAGCCCGTAAGCCTTCACACACGCTTCCAACGACTGCGGCAAGCCATCCGAAACGCGGTCCGCCTCCGGAATCTCCTCATCCGTGAGCGGATCGGAAAGGCCGACCGTATGACGAACCAACAGGGTTGGGTCATCGATCATACCCTCTTTACTCAGCCAATCCGAAGGCGCCGTGTCCGCCAGCTCCGGATGCAGATCCGAAAGCCGAATCCCGAAGGCATTTCGCGCCACCGCGTCACGGAACGACTCGCCCGTCGCCCGGCAAACCGCATCGATGCCCGCTCGCTCGACCAGGCTGGTGCCGAGATGCGCCAACAGCGGCGGCGTGCTGGAGGCCCTGCCCCAACTGTCCTGCTCCCGATAGAGCGCACGCCACCAGTCGAAAAAACTCTCTCGTTCCCCGAGTCCGATCGCGATGCCCACAGCGCTCCGGATCGCTGCGGTCATGTCCGGCAAATCCTCGTCGAAGGTGGTATCCGGCGATTTCACGAACCACTTCGGAGGCAGTCCTTCCCCGGCGAACCCGGTCACCGTCTTTCCCCCGATCTCGAATTCTCCGCGCAGGAAAAGGTGCGGCGCGGCCGTCATCGCCGCAATGCCATAGCGAAACGGAAATCGCGTCGCGGTGCGAACCACGTGCGCTTTGAGACGAAGAAGGCGAACGGAAACCATGAGTCGAACGCTGAGAGTCTGAACGAGGAAATCCGCCCGAACAACTCTTTCTCCGCGTTCCGGCTTCCGCGTTCCGCGTTTCCATCTTTCCCACTTGGCGTTGCGCCCATCCCTACCTACCCTGTCGTCCGTGCCCGAACTCCACCAGCCAGACCTGTTCTCCGATCCTGCTCCCGCGCTGCCGCGGCGGCTGTTTCTGGGCTGGGACCGGCCGCTGCTGGAAACGGCGACCGAGTGGCTGATGGAGCAATCGCAAGGCGGAGATGTCATCGATCTCAGCCATCTGCTGGTCATCGTTCCCACGAAAAACGCCGGTCGTCGTCTCCGGGAAATGCTGGCCAATCTCGCCAACGAAAACGGCACTGCGGTCATCCCTCCGCTGGCGGTCCCGCCCACAATTTTCGCGCGGCCGGAGGAAGGCGCGGCGCTCATCGGACGACCGGTGGCGGGAAATCTGGAGGCGCTATCTGCCTGGGTTGCCGTGTTGGAGAGAATCGATCTCGGCGACTACCGCTCGCTCTTTCCGGTGGAACCCCCGGCCCGCGACTTCTCCTGGACGCACGGGACGGCCCGGGATCTCACCGCCTTGCGCCGCACGCTGGGAGAATCCGGGCTCGGCCTCTCCGACATCGCCCGACTCTTGCCGAAAGGACACGAGGAGCAGGAACGCTGGCGCGATCTGGCCAGGCTGGAGGAGGCCTGGCTGCAAACGCTCGATCGTTCCCTCGGCCGATGCGACCGGGAGCAGGCCCGCGCTCGCGCCGCCCGGCAGCCGCAGATTTCCTCGGAAATTCGCGAGGTAATCGTCATCGGAACGCCCGATCCCTTTCCGCTGGCTCTGGACGCACTTGAAGCCCTGGTGCGTTCAGGAAAGCCGGTCACGGTCGCGGTCTATGCGCCCGAATCACTTTCAGACGCCTTCGATCCCTGGGGAAAACCGAACGCCGATTTCTGGCTCCGCGAGCCCATCGATCTTCCCGATTTTCATCAATCCGTGGAAATCGTCGCCAATCCCGACGCGCTCGTTGAACGGGTCACCTGCACCGCCGTTGCCATCACCGAGCCCGCCGAAACCCTCGCCATTGGGGCCATCGATACCGAGTTGGCGCCGCTGCTGGAGTCGTCCCTCCACGAAGCCGGCGTGTCCGCATTTTCTCCCGAGGGCGGCAAACTGAAGCGCGAAGGCTTTCATCATTTGCTTACGCTGCTCGGCAGGCTCTTGTCGGGACCGGACTTTCCCGCGCTCCGGGAATTTCTCCGCGTTCCCGAAGTCGATAGCTGGATGCGGCTGCGATTGAAGCGCTGGCATTCCCGTCCCGCCTTGAGGGCGCTCGATGACAGCCACGCCTCGCACCTCGCCACCGACCTGCCCTCCATCGCCGCGTTCCTCCAGGCCGACGCCGATGCGTATCGCGATTCCGTTTTCGAACAGGAACAGAAACTCGCCGGGGATTTTCGGATGGCTGCGGCGGGCGTCGATCTGATTCGGAAAACGCTCGGACAACTGACACGCGGCAACCTCGCGGACACCCTGCCGCCGCTACTCCGCGAACTGATCGGAAGCCGCAACCGCAGCGAACAATCGGGTCCCTGGGCTGAGAAAGTGATCGAGACGGCCGCCGCGCCGTTGATGAACGGTCTCGCGGAACTCGCAACGATCGCGAAATCCGGGCTCTCGCTATCCACCCCGAATCAACTCGACCTGCTTCTCGAACAACTCGGCGAAACGGGTATCAGCGAAGACCGTCCCCCGCTCGCCATCGAGTTGCAGGGCTGGCTCGAGCTTCTCTGGGAGGATGCACCCCACCTGGTGCTGGCCGGGTTGAACGACGGCATCGTGCCGGAGGCGATCGTCGGTCATCCCTACCTGCCGGAAAACCTGCGCAGCCTGCGCCACCTCCGCCTGCCCACCAACGAGGATCGACTGGTGCGCGATCTCTACGTGTTTCGCAGCCTGCTCGAATGGCGTCAGGCCGAAGGCGGACGTGTCGATCTGTTGGTGCCCAAGACCTCCGCCACTGGCGATCCGCTGCGCCCGTCCCGGCTCCTCTTTCGTTGCGACGACGCCGAACTGCCCTCTCGGGTGCGCCACGTCTTTCGCTAGGCGGAAGCGCCCGGCACGCAGGATTCGTGGTCGCCGGGATTCCGACTCGTTCCCAACGCCCCCCACGATGGCGCGCCGGAGAAAACCATCGAGCGCATCGCCGTCACCGCTTTTGCCGACTACCTGGCGTCGCCGTTTCATTTCTGGGCGAATCGCCTGCGACGCCTCAATGAAATCGATCCAGCCAAGGCGGAAATGGACGATCTTGATTTCGGCAATTTCTGTCACCTCGTGCTCGAAGCTTTCGGCCGCGACGAGTCCGCCCGAAATCTCACCGACGGTGAATCGATCGAGGATTGGTTCCTCGACGCCGCCGATCGTTTTGCCTTCGAGCAATTCGGCGCCCGCCCCGGTCTCGCGGTTCGCATTCAGCTCCAATCCGCCAAGGCACGCCTGCGATCCGCCGCCCGACTCCAAGCCGCCGAGCGCGCCGCCGGTTGGGAGATCATCGCGGTGGAGCGATCGCTCGCCGATGCCTACCCACTCGAAATCAGCGGCCTGCGCATCAGCGGAAAGATCGACCGGGTGGAGCGCAATGGCGACCGCTACCGGGTCCTCGATTACAAGACGAGTGACTCGCCTCCCAAGGGCGGCGCCAAGTCGGACCACTGCGTGAACAACCGGCTGTCCGACGACATCGACTGGCCGCCCGACTACGCCTTTTTCGAGAGAGAAGAAAAACCGATGCGCTGGAAGAAACTCCAGTTGCCTCTCTACTCGCTCGCGCTGGTCCAACACCTGCCCGATGCGGAGCTGACGGCCGGCTATTTTCACCTCGCCAAAGCGGCCACCGATGTCGCCATCGACGCCTGGGAAATGGACCCCGAATGGCTGGAGGCGGCGCACACCTGCGCGGAGGGCGTCATCGCCGATGTCCTCGCCGGGAAGTTCGCTCACCTCGTCTCCCGAGGCGACCGCGACGGGCTCGCCTCGTGGCATCTTGGCCTGCCGGAGAAAACCCTCGATCTCACTTTTGTCGGAGGCGACGCCTCCCCGGTTCCATGAATACCGCGGGCGAACCCAACCTCATGATTCAGGCTTCGGCCGGATCGGGAAAGACGCACCACCTCGTCGGTCGCGTTCTTCGCCTTCTCCGCACCTTTCAGGAGCCGGAAAAAATCATCGCGCTGACGTTCACCCGCAAGGCCGCCGGTGAGTTCTTCGATCGCATCCTCGGCGCGCTCGCCATTGCCGCGGAATCCGATGCGGGAGCGGCTCGAATTGCGGACGAGCAAAAGGTCGAGGGCTTCACCCGCGACGAAGCCCTGGCCTTGTTGCGCGCCGCGACCGACAGCCTCCATGCCCTGTCGCTCGGCACGCTGGACAGCTTTTACTCGCGAGTGTTGCGCACCTTTCCCGGCGAGTTCGGCATCGGCGCCGATTTCGATGTGCTGGAGGATTCCGAGGCCACCGAAGCCCGCCGCGAAGTTTTCGACCGCGTGCTGGGCGATCCCGACGATGCCGAAGATTTCCTGGCCGCCTTTCGCCAGGCCACCTTCGGAGCGGAAGAAAAGCGCCTCCTGTCCAACCTGGAAAAGTTCGTCGAAGAGTTTCACCAGTTGCTCATCGCCTGCCCCGACCGGAATCGCTGGACGAATGCCGCCGCTCTCTGGCCGGAGGAACTGCCGTGGTGGATCACCGATTTCGACGTGCCCGCTGTCGCTGAATGCCTCCGCAAAAAATCAGCTCTTCTGGTCAGTATGGACAAACGGATGCCCGGCGGATTCGAAAAACTGGCAGACCTGCTGCCTCAACTGGCAGGCGGCTCGGCCGGGGTCAAGATCGACGGCATTCTCGGTAAAATCCTGCCCATCGCCGACGATCTTAAACACCGGCGCGTCAGCGAGTTCCAATACTACAAAGTCTTCGATCTCGATCCCGAATTCTGCGAAGCCCTCGGTAATTCTGCGGGCATCGTTCTGCGGGGAGAGATCGTGTCCAAACTGGAGCGGACCAAGGGCATCTACGACATCGTCCGCCGGTACGAAGAAACCTATCACCAACGGGTGCGACGCGCCGGGCGGCTTAGTT
This sequence comes from Verrucomicrobiia bacterium, assembly GCA_020439945.1. Taxonomy (GTDB): domain Bacteria; phylum Verrucomicrobiota; class Verrucomicrobiia; order Verrucomicrobiales; family DEV007; genus JAEUHH01. Next base: position 22,094 of record JAGRPB010000065.1, on the reverse strand, counting down.
TCGACGACATTCTCATCCTCCTCGCCGGAGCCGCGCCCGATTTTTCTCCCGAAGACGACAAACGCGAGGAGCCCTTCGAGCTATCGATGCTCGATGACCAACCCGATGCTGCCGGCCGCCGTCTCCGCGTCGATTACCGGCTCGACAGCCGGTTCAACCACTGGCTCATCGACGAATTTCAGGATACCAGTCGCCGCCAATGGCAGGTTCTGCGCAACCTCATCGATGAAGTCGTTGCTGACGATTCCGGCGAACGCTCCTTCTACTACGTCGGTGATGAGAAACAGGCCATCTACGGTTGGCGCGGCGGCGATTCTCGGCTGTTCAACGAGGTTCGCGAACGCTACGAAGACGCGCCGGAAGACCGCCGCATCCAGGAAGCCGATCTCGACGCCTCGTGGCGATCCGGACCAGTCATCCTCGACGCCGCCAACCACGTCTTCGGACAAACCGATGGTCTGAAATCCCTGCTCGGCCCCGATCATGCGCCGATGATCGACGAACGCTGGACTCGTGCGTGGCGAAAACACCTCAGCAATCGCCCAAACCGACCCGGCTACTTCAAGCTGATGACGCTGGAGGAAGACTCTCGCGGCGGCGGCGGCGGCGACGACGACGACGATGGCGAGGACCGTTGGGATCCCAACGAAGCCCGCTGGCAGATCGTGCTCAAGACGCTCGAAGAGATCGACCCCGTCGGCAATGGGCTCTCCGTCGCGATTCTCATGCGGCGAAAAAAGCCGGCGGCCGCCCTCGCCGATTTCATTCGCCAACACGGCGACATACCAGTCATCGTCGAGGGCGAGATGCCCATCGGCAGCGATCACCCCGTCGCCACCTCCTTTCGCGCCCTGCTCCAGTATGCCGCCCACCCCGGAGATTCCGCGGCGTGGGAACATCTAGCGATGACGCCCGTGCTCGTGGGAACGAGTTGGGAGGCGCTCAACGAGCAGCGCTACCAGCTTCCCGCCTCGACCCTGGAGCTTCTCCATGACCGTGGATTTCTCGCCGTCTTCGAAGACTGGGCGAACCGGCTTCGCCAGGCGACCGGCGGCGAATTGGATCGGTTTTCCGAGCGACGTATCAGCCAGATCGCCGAGGCCTGCCGCCGCTTCGATCTGCGGGGTTCGCGTTCCATCGAGACTTTCCTGACTTACCTCGAAGGCGTCACCGCCACCGACACGCCATCGGCAGGCGTGGTCCAGGTGATGACCATTCACAAGTCCAAGGGGCTCGATTTCGACGCCGTCATCCTCGCGGATTTCCAGCGCGATACCATCACCAGCACGCCTCGCCTCGAAGCCCTGACCGGACGCAATGCCGACCGCGAAATCACCTGGGTGATGTCGCGTCCGAAAAAGGAACTCGCCAAGGCGGTCGAACCTCTGCGGACCGCCTACCTCGAAGCGGAAAAAGACGCCGCCTACGAGGAACTCTGCAATCTCTACGTGGCTCTCACCCGGGCTAAGTATGCCAATTATGTCGTTACCCCGAAGTTGCCGAAGAAGGACAGCGCCGCGCCCCACTGCCTGCTCGTCCGGCAGCTCGAAGCGTCCGGCTTCGAACCTCGCGAGGAAAGCGTTGGTGGCATTGAAGTGACCGTCCGCTACGAGGACGGCGATCCTGACTGGCTCGCGGCCCGGCTAGTTGAGCTGGCTGCCGATGGAAAAAAGGAATCGTCGCCAAAAGAGAAAGCCGAAACGCCCCGCTCGCCGGTCAGCGCTCGCCGTCGCTTTCCTCTCCGTCATCGCCGCATTCCGTCCAACTCCGCCGATCAACAGACCTGGGGAGGCGCCGCGCGACTCTTCGTGCCCGAAAGCGCTTCGGCCACCGGGCTCGGTTCCGCGGTTCACGCCCTCTTTGAACAACTGATCTGGCTCGATGATCCCGCTGCCGATGCCCGGGAGCGCCGGTGGAAAATCGAGCTGGCCAAGTATCCCGAATTTGCCCGGGAAGCCCGAAAACAGGCCGAAGGTTCGCTCGCCGAACCTACCATCCGTGCCCGATTCGAACGAGCCAGCTACCGCTCTCCGATCGTTTGGTTGGAGAAGCGCTTCGAGCAGATCACGCCCGGTGGAGAATGGATTTCCGGAGTCTTCGACCGCGTCGTTCTCGAACGCGATGACAACGGAAAACTCATCGCCGGCCACATCATCGATTTCAAAACCAACCTGGTTGAGACCGGGGAAGAAATCGACGCCGCCGTCGCCCATTACACTTCCCAGATGACCGTGTATCGGGCCGCGCTCTCTCGCCTCACCGGTTTGTCGGAATCGGCCATTGGCGCGGAACTGATCTTCACCCGCCCCCGCGTCGTTCGGGCCGTGTTTTCCCCCGGAATGACGAACTAGAGCATTTTCAGATGAACCGTAGCCGTCCCGTGTGTGGGAGACGACGAAGTTTCGGCGGTAGACGTTCCTATTTCCGAATCGCCGCGTCCCGTCGGGACGCTTCATTGATAGCCCGGTCCTTCAGGGCCGGGAATACCGTGGGCCAAACAGCCTGGCGTCCCATCGGGACGCTTCACGGTCATCCGCGCCAGTGCTCGAATGGCTGCGAACTCGGGCCAACGACGCCATCAATCGTCCCGATGGGACGAGGAACGGTGGGGGTTTCACAACCCGGCCCTGAAGGACCGGGCTATCAATCATTTGTCCCGATGGGACAGTAGAGTCGCGGGACCGATCTCTTGGATCGTTTTCCGCCAATCCGTAGCCGCCCAGTGACTGCGGGACGGCCACAGATCAACTGATTGTGCTCTAACGTCGTAAGGTTCCCTACTCCACCTTCACCCCATCCACCACGAGTGAAGTCGTTCGCCAATCGTGAGCCTTCGTGTTCACGGGCTTGCGAATCATCTCGACGAAGTGTCCCGGCCACTGGCTGCCATCGGGCCCAGTCAGGAATTCGCTCATCGTCACATCGACTTCCGCCCCCTGCGTGGATTCAAGGCCGTTCAGGGTGAAAGTGACGCGTCGCATCAGGCCGCTTTCCGCATCGAGCCACGCCACTGCCCTATCTCTGCCCGAGAGCCCGATGCCGGGTTCCAGATCGACTTCCACCAGCTGGCATTCGCTCCCCTCCAGATCACGATTTCCCAGGTATCGAAAATCCTCGCCGTGGTCCAACAGCCAGGACGCGCCGAACAGGAACATCGCATAGGCATCGGCGACCAGGGCGGAAGCCGCCTCGACCTCGGCACCGTCGCTCGGCTCGCCGTTGTAGCTGACTTCGATACTCTCGCCCCGCAATCGCCGCACGGTCTTGGTGCCACCCGGTCCCCGATGGACCTGCACCACCAGGTCTCTGCCCGGCCAATAGATTTCTTCGGAACTGCCGCGATACTCGGGATCGGTGAGGACTTTCTGAGTCAGCGTGGGAAACGTGGACCACTCCCCATCAAAGCCGACCTCGACTTTCCGAATCCGGTTCCAGTCGGTTCTCTGTGCATTCTTTGAAGCGACCAAAAGATCGCGACCGCTCCTCCCCGAAGCGATGGCGGCGGGCTCGGGCTGCGACGGCGTCAGGGACACGGGAGGGGCCGCGCATCCGCTCAAAATCAGGGGCACCAAGGCTGCGTGAACAATCACTTTCACGTCCATGGTTCGTTTCAAAGCGGCCTTTGGTTGCCGCTGATCAATCTTCGGCCTTTCCAAGTGAACGTGTGATCGCCTCGCCCTCCGCCACCAAGCCCCGCGGATTGTCGCTTCCACGCTTCAAGATGGTGGTCGGCATCGATTTCCAATCCGGACGCGGCACCAGCACCGGCTTCCGACAATCCGGGAACGGACAAGGCATCTCAGTGGCGAATTGATCCGCCGTCGCGGACAGCTTGCGATTGCAATGGGGACAGAAAAACTTCACCACCGATTCTTCGCTCCGCTGCTGGGAGACTTTGGGGATGTAGAAGGTCCATTCACATTCCGGACACACGCCGGGCGTTCCCGCTTGCTCCGGTTCCGCGGAAAGCTCGGTCTGACAACTCGGACAGTAGAAATGTATCGATGGCATGGCTGGAAAAAATAGAACGGCTTCCTTCAATGTAACCCCAATCACCCGGACCGGAGCAAGAAATCCCGCGCCTGATTTGCATTGACGGTCAACCATTCACCGGCGGAGGGTATCCCGGTCTCGTGTTTATGTCCGCGTCACTTCAGCGTCATCTCACCGCCCAGCTCGTCGCTGTTGTTTTCGCGACAGCCGGAGGACTGGGAGCCCGAGCAGACGAATCTGAAGATCGACCCAACATTCTCGTCATCCTTGCCGACGGACTTGGCTGGGGTGATCTCTCCCTCCACGGCAATCGGGAGATCGCCACACCACACCTGGACGCCTTTGCCGAGAGCGGACTGGGGCTCGAGCATTTCTACACCTGCCCCGAGGGCGCCACCACCCGGGCGAGCCTGTTGACGGGGCGCTATCACTATCGAACCGGCGTTTCGGGTTCCTCGCACGGCGAATCGTTTCTTCCCGACTACGAAGTGACCATCGCCGAAGTGCTGCAAGCCGCGGGTTGGTCCACCGGCTACTTCGGCAAATGGCAGAACGGCGCGAATTGGCCTCACCGTCCGGAAGCTCAAGGATTCGATCGCTTCTTCGGCTACTGCGGAAACTCCAACGCCACCGCCCCCATCGAATCCAACGATGGTTCTGACTTCTCGGAGAACGAAGTGTCGTTCACCGGACTCTGTTTCGAGAAAGCACGCACCTTCATTGAGGAAACTCCTCAGCCGTGGTTCTGCTTCATCTCCCTCGACGCACCGGGCGATGCCCCCAACGACACCGCCCGCGAGGCCATTGAGGAGATCGACACCGCCTTTGGCCGTCTGATCGAGGCGCTGTCTGACAAAGAAAAAGCATCTCCCGCGTTGGTGTGGTTTCTCTCCAGCAACGGTCCCGCGTCACTCCCCGATTCCGAGGAGAATCGATTCAACGCCTACCTGCGCGGCGGAAAAGGCAGCGTTCATGAAGGCGGTGTGCGTGTGCCCAGCCTGATCCGATGGCCGGAAAAAATTCCCGCCGGCACCGGTTTTGATCGCATCACCACCGCGATCGATCTCTTCCCAACGCTGGTCGAAGTCGCCGGTATCCCCACATCGGAAGTCAATCTGTCCATCCTCGACGGCATGAGCCTTGCGCCGGCCCTGCGTGCCGGAGGTAAACCGGACCGCTGGCCCAACCGGATTCTTTTCACGTCGTGCACGCCGCCCGGTTTCGATACACGAAACGCCTCGGTGGCGGTAAGGACCGATCGCTGGGTCGCACTGCGCGATCCGAACTGGCAGCGAGGCGACCTCTCGGATACCCACTCCGGCTGGGAACTCCACGATCTCGATGCCGATCCCTACGAACGCTATGACTCCTCCGATGATTACCCCTATCTCATCAGCGACATGCGGGCCGACTTTTCCCGCTGGATGGATCACACCACTGACGATGGTCTGAAAAACCTCCCCACCGAAATCGGGCACCCGCATTGGCCCGTCGTGACACTAAGCCCCGAGTGCGTTCCCTTTGAGTGGAAACCGACCGGTTCCCGGCTCTCCTGGCCGGTCAAAGTCGTGGGCGATGGCGGGAAATATCAGATCGAGATCGAACTGGACCCGAAAGCCCCGGCAAAAAAAGGCCGGTTCCATTTTTTCCTCCGGAACACGGAAACCGTGATCGATGTCGCCGTCGAGGAAGCCCGGCCAACGATACCGGTTGGCGAGTTTTCATTCGATCCGGGCGAGTTCGAGTTTCGGATCGAGGCCGTCAAGGATGGCTCAGCCATCAAGCGCATCCGGACCATTCGGGTGATTGCCGCCGACTGAGGCCAACGGTCTTTTTCGGCTGCGCGCCCTGGAGTGACCTGATAGGGTTGACTCCATGACCAAACCCTCCCTGACCCGTCGCCATTTCGTCTCCGGTTCCACTGCCACGATTGCCACCGTGGCCGCATCCATGCACGCCCGGTTCGCCGCCGCCGAAGAAGCGGCAGCCAAAGCCGGAGTAGCGGGCAAGATCAAGCACTCCGCCTGCAAATGGTGCTACAAGAGCATCTCGCTCGATGACCTCTGCACCGCCGGCAAGGAGTTTGACCTGGAGTCGGTCGAACTGCTGGATCCCGAGGATTTTCCCACCCTGAAGAAGCACGGCCTGCATTGCGCCATGGTCAGCTACCCGTCCCGCGAGACCGATGAAGGTGGCAAGAAAAAGAAGATCGGCAGCATCCCTCACGGCTTCAACAGGCTGGAACATCACGACATTCTCGTGGAAATCTACGAACCGCTCCTGAAGACCAGCAAGGAAAACGGATTCACCAACGTGATCTGCTTTTCCGGAGATCGCGATGGTCTCGATGACGAGCAGGGACTGAAAAACTGCGCCATCGGTCTCAAGCGCCTGATGCCTCTGTGTGAAAAACTCGGTGTCACCCTGTCGATGGAGTTGCTCAACTCCAAGGTAAACCACAAGGACTATCAATGCGATCACTCCCCCTGGGGCGCCGAACTCTGCGAGCGGGTCGGTTCCGAGAGATTCAAGTTGCTCTACGACATCTACCACATGCAGATCATGGAAGGCGACGTCATCGCCACGATCCGCGATCGGCATCAGTATTTCAGCCACTACCACACCGGCGGTGTTCCCGGTCGCGCCGAGATCGACGAAACGCAGGAATTGTATTACCCGGCCATCATGAAAGCCATCGTCGAAACCGGTTACGACGGCTGGGTCGGCCAGGAATTCATTCCCAAGCGCGAAGACAAGATCGCTTCGTTGAAACAGAGTGTCGAAATCTGCACGGTGTGATATTCACGCTTGGGTGATTACGCAAAGACGGTGGCAATTCTGCTTCCGCGCGGTCTCGACGTCCCGTTAGTATCTGGGCGTGAGCGTTTCCCGCCGTTCCCTACTCCGTGTCGGTTCTCTCGGGCTGGGCGGAAGTGTCTTCAGCCTGCCGCAATTTCTCGCCGCAAAGGCGGCGGCACCGGCGTTGGTGAAGGACAAGACGGTGGTCTTCCTCTTCATGCATGGCGGGCCGGGGCAGGCGGAGACTTTTGATCCAAAGATGGATCAACCATCGGAGATTCGTTCGGCGACGGGAGAGATTCCGACCACTCTACCCGGGATTACTTTTGGCTCCACTTTTCCGAAACTCGCCAGGCTCGCTCACAAGCTTGCCATCATCCGTTCGTTCACCACCGGGGACGGCAACCACGACATCAAACCGATCGTCGGGAAAAACTCGCTCGGGGCGAATATTGGCTCGCTCTATTCTCGCGTCGCCGGCCCAACCGTCCTCGATACCGGAATGCCACGGAACGTCGCCCTCTATCCGCGAGCCGTGGACGATTCGGCGATGGAGGCTTTCACGAAATTCGGCGACTTCGCCTCGCCCGGTCCGCTCGGCGCTGCCTACGCTCCTTTCGCTCCCGGGGCGGGTGGCACGTTGCAGGCCGACATGACCCTGCAGATTTCCCGAAGACGACTGGAGGATCGGCGACATCTGCTCGGCGAACTCGATCAAACTCGACGCGCATTGGATGAGGGAGCGGCCGAGGGAATAAACGGCTTTCAGCAGCAAGCCTTCGACACCATTCTCGGCGGTATTGCGGAAGCATTCGATCTCACCAAGGAAGATCCACGCACCATTGCCCGCTACGACACCGGTCCGCTGGTGAATCCAAACTCGATTCGAAAAATCTGGGAGAATCACGAGCGCTATCGAGATCACGGCCAGACCTTGGGCAAACTCATGCTTCTGGCGCGTCGGCTCTGCGAACGCGGCGCGGGCTTTGTCACCGTCACGACCAATTTTGTCTGGGACATGCATGCCGACAAAAACAACGCCACCATGACCGAAGGCATGGAATACGTCGGCAAGCCATTCGACCACGCCGTTTCCGCTTTCATCGAGGACTGTGAGGAGCGCGGCCTCGGAGAAAAGGTGCTCCTCGTCTGTTGTGGAGAGATGGGTCGTAACCCGAAAATCAACGCCAAGGGCGGACGCGATCACTGGGGACGCCTCGCCCCGCTCATGCTCTACGGAGGCGGCTTGAAAACCGGACAGGTCATCGGTCAGAGCGATCGCCAGGGCGGTGAACCAGCCAGCGCCCCGATCACGATGGGAAATCTCACCACCACGATCCTTCACTCCCTGCTCGATCTGAACCAGGTGCGAGTGATGGATGGACTCTCCAATGATCTGCTCTCGGCGATGACCGGGCCGAGCGTGATTCGTGATCTGATCTGATCTGATCTGATCTGAAACGCGAAGCCTCGCTTCGATCGATCAATTGCTCATCGCTTCGATGAGCTTTTCCGAGAGCCGCTCCACCGCGTAGGGTTTTGGGAGAATGCCCACGTATCCCTCACGCCGGAAAGTTTCCTCGGCGTCGTCGTCGAAATACCCGCTCGTCGCGATCACTCGCGCCCGGTGATCCATTTTGCGGATCTCGCTCATCACTTCGTCACCGCTCAATCCGCCGGGCAGCGTCATGTCGAGCAGCACCGCGTTGATGGGATCGCCGGAACGCGAACATTCACGATAAAGTCCGACGGCCTCCTGGCCCGAGGCGGCCGAAACGGTGTCGTAACCGAGGCGCTCGAGCAAGCGTTCCGCGGCTTCGCGGACATTGTCCTGATCGTCCACCACGAGAACTCGGCCCATGCCGTTGTCGTATTCCGAAACTGCGGTCGAACCGGTCAGCGCACGATGTCCGTTGCCGCCAACCAAAGACTCGCGGCCGGACACGGAGGTCGTGATTTCCTCCTCGGCATCCTCGAAAATCTGGCAGGCGGGGAGAAAGACTCGGAACTCCGTGCCCACGTTCTGTTTCGACACCAGGGTGATCGTCCCGTGGTGTCGCTGCACGATGGCACGGCAGGTCGCCAACCCGATTCCGGTCCCGTTTTTCTTGGTGGTGAAATAGGGCTCGAAAATCTGCGACTGGCGTTCGTCCGGAATGCCGCAGCCGCGATCGCGAATCCTCACCACGACATACGGACCGGCGGGAAGCTTGAGGCTCGAATTGGCCGGCACCATGAAATTCTCGACGAACGCCTGCACCACCCCGCCATTCGGCATCGCCTGGCAGGCGTTGACCATCAAGTTGTGAATCACCTGGCGAATCTGCCGTTTTTCCACTTCGACACCCCACAGTCCTTCCGGCGTGGTGATGTCGCAGCGCACCTGCGATCCCATCGTGGAGAGTTTGGCGACTCCTTTCACGATATCGCCGAGGTTGATCACCTGGATCATCGGCTCGCGCCCCTTGGTGAAATCGAGAATCTGCTGGGCCAGGGATTGAGCGTCCTCGGTCGCCTCCATTGCGTCCTCCACGAACCGGCGCGCGGGCGAGTGCACGGACGTTTCGAGTTTCGCGAGTGAGAGATTCGAGAGAATCGTCTGGAGCACGTTGTTGAAATCGTGAGCGATCCCGCCAGCGAGAAGGGCCAGCGATTCGACCCGACTCTGTTCCAAGCCGTCCTCGATTTCCTGGTCGGTTTCCTTCACGGAAACCTGGGGATGACTCCCGTTGCCGGAGGCAGCCTCGGGAGCGAGCGCATTTTCCTTCACCGGCTTCAGGGTGAACGTGTAATTAACCGGCGTTCCTTTCGAATCGCGAACCGCCGAAACCGTCCAGTGACAGGGAAATCGGTCGCCATCGCGATTGACGATTTCCTTCTTCATCTCGAAAACCTTGCCCGCCTCGGCCACGCGAGGCAGCCGGACGAGGAGATGATTCAAACTTTCCGGCTCGTAGATCAAACCGATCGGTTGCTCGACCAGCGAATCCCGATCATAACCAGTGAGTTCCGCAACAGCGCGATTGGCGAAAACGATCTGAGGGCCCAGCGGATGACGACTGCTGGGCTCAATGATGACAATCCCCTCCCCGACCTGCTCGATGGCATGACGGAAATGGTGATTGATGGATTTGATCTGCTCGATCGATTGATTCATCCCTGCACTCGCGCCCCTAAGAAGGGTGAAACCAGTTTTAGTATACGAGTCTTCTCCTTAAGGAAAGTTAAATTTTACGCATCAATAAGAAAATTCTCAATGTCGCGGGCCGGGCTCAGCGCCGCACCAGAATCCCGCTCTGGACGGACCCGGAATTTGTTGCCAAGGTGCCGCTCGTTTCGATTCTCCATATCACTTCCCTCCTGTCCAGACATGTCTCATTCCGAAAAAGAAACAGTTCGCGTTGGCGTCATCGGCGGCGGCCTCATGGGCAAAGAAGCCGCTTCCGCGTTTGGGCGCTGGTTTGTCCTGAACGATATGCCGGTGAATGCGGAACTCACCGCCGTGGCCGATCTCTCGGAGCCCGCGCTCGATTGGTTCCGCCAGGTTCCTACGGTGACGCATCTCTCGACAGACTATCACCAGCTCCTCTCGGATCCGAACGTCGACGTCATCTATTGCGCGATTCCGCATCACCTTCACGAGCAGGTCTACTGTGATATCCTCGACGCTGGCAAGGATCTGCTCGCTGAGAAACCTTTCGGCATCGATCTCGGCGCCGCCCGACGCATCGTGGAAAAAATCGAGTCGACCGGTCGCTTCGTTCGCTGCAGTTCGGAGTTTCCTTTCATGCCCGGACCGAAACGCGTCATCGATTACGTCAATTCGGGCAAACTCGGCAAAGTAATCGAGATCGTCAGCGCCTTTCATCACGCCAGCGATCTGAATCCTGACAAAGCGATCAACTGGAAACGACAGGTGAAATTTTGCGGGGAAATCGGCGTGATGGGCGACCTCGGCATGCACGTCGCCCACATCCCGCTTCGCCTCGGCTGGAAACCGAAGCGCGTTTACGCCCAACTCAGCCAGATCTGGTCCGAGCGTCCCGACGGCAAAGGCGGCATGGCGCCTTGCGACACCTGGGACAATGCCCTCATCCACGGCGAGATCGATCTCGACGGGCAGGAAAACGTTCCCATTCGCTGGGAAACCAAACGGCTGTCTCCCGGGGCCACCAATACCTGGTTCATCGAAGTGCTCGGAACTGATGGCGGTGTCCGCTTTTCCACCGCCGAGCCGAAGTCACTCTGGACCTTCAACCGCGACGGCAACACCCAGACCTGGACGCGTGAAGATCTCGGTTTCGGCGTTCCGTTCGGCACCATCACTGGTGGCATTTTCGAAGTCGGTTTCCCCGACATTCTCCAGCAAATGTGGGCCGCCTTCCTATGCGAACGCGCCGGCGCGCTCGATGGCCGGTTCGGCTGTGCCACGCCCGAGGAAGCGGTCGCCAGCCACGAAGTATTTGCCGCCGCCCTGGAATCGCATCGCGAGGCCAAGGCGGTCTGGGTCGGCTAAGCCCCTGCGGCCATGTCTACCGGAATCTCCCAGCAAGGCATCCTCGCCGCGGGCAACCTGATCGTCGATCACGTCAAGCTGATCGATACCTGGCCTTCGCAGGACGCGCTCGTCTCCATTCTGTCTCAGGAAAGCAGCAATGGTGGCGGCCCCTACAACGTAACCAAGGACCTCGCTCGCCTTTTTCCCCATCTCGACTCGCGCCCCTTCCCCATCGCCATTGCCGGTTTGGTGGGAGATGATCCCGACGGGCGCTGGATCCAGGATGACTGCGCCGCGTATGGCATCGACACCACGAATCTCGGAGTCAGCGACGAGTTCTCCACCAGCTACACAGATGTGATGACCGTCGCCTCCACGGGAAGACGCACCTTTTTTCATCAACGTGGTGCCAACGCCCGCTTCGACGAAACGGCGATCGATTTTTCGAAGACCACTTGCCGACTTTTCTACCTCGGCTATCTGCTGCTGCTCGATGCGCTGGATGAGGTCCGGCCCGACGGTCGCAGCGGCGCGGCTCATCTGTTGGCGCGCGCGTCGCAAGCCGGGATCACCACGGTGGTCGATCTGGTGAGCGAGGAAAGCGATCGCTTTCGTGGCGTCATCGCTCCCACCTTGCCGGAGGCCGATCTGCTCCTGACCAATGAATTCGAAGCCGGCCGACTTTCCGGGATCGACCTCACCGATTTCACGCCGGAAAACGCCCGCAATGCCGCCGCGGCGATTCGAGAAATGGGCGTGCGTCAGCTGATCGTGATTCACGCGCCCGCCGGAGCGGTCGCTCTCGATTGCCAATCGGGCGAGTTCGTCGCGTCAGGTTCGGTCCGGGTTCCCGACGAGGAAATCAAGGGAGCCGTCGGCGCAGGTGACGCCTTTGCCGCTGGATTTCTATACGGTTTTCACGAATCTCTGCCCCTCGCCGAATCGCTCCGCATCGGCGCCTGCGTCGCCGCCAACTGCCTTCGCCATCCCACCGCTTCCGGCGGCATCCTGCCTTTCCAGGAATGTCTCGCGCTTGGCGAATCGTGGGGTTTCCGCGAGTTTTGAATGACTCACGAGTCACAAGAGGAAGGCCCGAAGGACACGGAATCAAGCCGCTTTGCGGTAACGTGAACGGCGGAAGGCTTCGGCAACCAATGAGCCGTTCCATCATTGCCTTGCTTCGACGATCGAAGAATTCGTGTCATTTCTTATCATTCGTGAAAATTCGTGTTCAACAGATTTCGGAGAACACGAATGGCCACGAATTCAAAGAATGGTCACGAATGAGGCCCCAATTCATTCGCACATAACAAACCTCAAAAATGACGCGTTTTTTCATTTCTTCCTCATTTTGTTTTCCCAATCGATGCCCTCATTCCCCAGACACCAGGGTTAGGTCCGCGACTTGACCCTGTTGAATCCTCCGGCATTTTTCCCGGTCGTGTCCCGCCAGCCACAGAAACCTCAACCGCCGCAGGCTCCGCTTTCCAAGCCGGAGGCCGATTTGGCGCGTTTGAAAAAAATGCTCCGTCGCGTGCTCGGAAATGATGAAGCGGCGATGAAACGCGTTTTCGAAGCCGGCGGCGCGGACGCATTGCGAATACTCGACATCGCCTGCGGGGACTGCCGTGAAGCCGACGCGCTCGGCGATGCCTTTTCCGAGATGAAAGCGGAGCAGTCTCCGGAAGGCGAAAAGCCGCTCGATATTCAACTGACCGGCATCGATGTCCGCGCCCGCGAGATCGCCGACGCGAAGCGGCGATTCGGAGGAAAGCGCGAAGACGCACGGACCGGTGCAAAACGCGAGGCTGAGTTCCTGACCGGCGACGCGTCGAAGCTCGATCAGCACAAACAGCTTGGCGATGGAACCGAGTTCGATGTCGTTTTCATGCGTCACCAGAACTACTGGAACGGCGACCGAACGTGGGAAGAGATTTTCGATCAGGCACTCAACAAGGTCGATTCCGAGGGAAGGCTCGTGATCACGAGTTACTTCGACAAGGAACACCAGCTGGCACTCGACGCGATCCAGAAACTCGGCGGCGAGCTGATCGTGACCGAGCGAAACGAGGAGAGCCGCGCGCTGAAAGACGCTCCCGGAAAATCGGTAGACCGACACGTTGCCGTGTTTCGGAAAAAAGACTGAGCGGCAGAAGCTCCGTTCAGGATCTTTCGCCGGTGGCATGCTGCCACAATTCGGCAAAAGCACCTCCGGAGGCGATCAATTCCTCCGGCGTCCCCTGCTCCGCCACTTCGCCGTGCGCCATCACGACCACCCGATTGGCATGCCGTAGTGTGCTCAGCCGATGCGCCAGCACGAAACTGGTGCGTCCTGCCATGAGCGCACGCATGGCTCGCTGGGTGCGGGCTTCGGTGAGCGGATCGATCGCGCTGGTGGCCTCATCGAGAATAAGGATACGGGGATCGGCGATCAGCGCCCTAGCGAAACAGACCAGCTGACGCTGCCCGAGAGAGAGACCCGATCCACGTTCGCCGACTTCCGCGTCGAGTCCTTTGGGAATGTTCTCGATCGTTTCGAGACAATCGAGTTGCTCCAGTGCCGCCCTTACTTCTTCGCGATCGGCGCCCGGTTTCACGATTCGGATATTTTCCAGGATGGTGCCGCCGAAAAGATGATTCTGTTGCGGCACGATCCCGAGGTGCGCGTGCAGCCAGCGACTGGAAAGATCTCGCGTGTCATTTCCGTCGATCAGAACGGCGCCCGATTCCGGCACATAGAATTTGGCGATCAATCCCGCGACGGTGCTTTTTCCGCCGCCCGTGGCGCCGACAATAGCAACGCATTCTCCCGGTTCGGCGGTGAAACTGACGCCTTTCAACACCGGACGATCCGGTTCATAGGAAAAGCCGACTTCGCGAAGTTCGACACGACCTTCGAGAGAAGCCGGCTCCTTGGCGTCCGGCGGATCAGTCCAATCGGGCTGCGTATCCAGCACGGAAAAGACGCGCTCCGCTCCGGCCATCGCGGTGAGGGCTTCGTTGAACATGTTTCCCAGCACCGTGATGGGACTGAAGAAGAGACCGGCGAGAAAAAAGAACTGGATCATGCTGCCCAAAGACATCGGCTGATCCGGATCGAGAACATGGCCGCCACCAATCACCACGAGTAAGGCCATGAAAAGCTGGCCGTTCAATTCCAGCAACGGCAGGAAGGTCCCGCTCGTTCGAGCCGCCACGAAATTGTAGTGGGCGTGATCCTCGACCAGGGCTCGAAAGTGATCCGCGTTGACACGCTCGCGGCTGAAACTCTGAGTGACCCGGATTCCGCCGACACTTTCCGCCATCGTCGCGGTGATCCGGCTGAAACTGTCGCTCTGACGTCGATACGCCGCGCTGAGCCGACCGCGAAAATAGTGATTCATCACCCACACCACCGGGGCGATGCCCAGCACCACGAGAAACAACCGCCAGTCCTCGATCGCCATCAGCACCGCGCAGCCCAGCATCTGTCCCGCCTGGACGAGGCTGACGAAAAGAACATTCTGAACGCCGACCCGGACGTTTTCCGCATCACCGGTCAGTCGACTGATGAGGCGCCCAACCGGCTGACGATTGAAGTAACCCATCGTCAACCCAAGCCAGTGGCGAAACATCGCCGCGCGGAGATCGTGAATCACCGACTCACCGATCTCGAGCGCCCACTTGATGCGATAGCGAAAGGTTAGCTCGGTAATGACGGCGAAGGCGACGAAAGCTACGACCGACCAGGTCAATTGCTTCAAATCCCCGCGTTCGACCGGCCCATTGATGATCGCACCGGCTCCCCAGGCGAGTACCGGAAGTTGCAGCGCACGGGCACCGACGGTGATGAACAGGCCAATCATCTTCCGTCGATAGGGCGCGGCAAATCCGAACAGTCGCCGGATCAATCGGAAAGACAGCGGCGCCTGGGCGCGTTCGTCTTCGTCTCCGCGTTGCTTCCGGATGCGGTCGAGCACCTCGCGATCGACGATGCCCGCCACCTTGCGTTCATTCGCGGCCTTGGCTTTTTCCTGATCGCTCATGCCGCCACCTCCTCTCCGTCGGCGCCGCGCTCGGCGAGAATCGCATCGCGGTAGTAACCGGGATGCGAAGCGAGTTCCTCGTGGGTGCCGCATGCGGTGACGATGCCGCGATCCAGCACCACGATACGATCTGCACGGCGAACGGTGCTGAACCGATGGGCGACGATGAACGTGGTCCGTCCCGCCATCACCCGATCCATGGCATTAAGAATTTCCTGTTCCGTTCCCGCATCCACCGCTGCCGTGGGATCGTCGAGAATCAGGATGGCCGGATCGAGCAGGATGGCACGAGCCAAGGCGAGCCGCTGGCGCTGACCACCGGAGAGATTCGCGCCATTCTCGTGCAGCAACGTATCGTAGCCCTCTGGCAAACGCTCGATGAACTCGTGGGCGGCCGCGAGCCGCGCCGCGCGTTCGATCAGTGATCGGTCCGCCTCGGGATTCCCGAAGGCGATGTTGGCCGCCACGCTGGCGCTGAAAAGGAAACTTTCCTGGAAAACGAGCCCGACCTGACGTCGCACGTCGTCCAGTCTCCAATCGCGAAGGTCACGTCCGTCAAGCCGCACGCATCCATCATCGGGATCGTAGAAGCGCGGGATCAGTTGGATCAGCGCCGTCTTTCCCGCCCCGGTCGGTCCCACAATCGCGATCTTTTCACCCGGTCGCACCGAAAGCGTGAACTTCTCGATGACGGTGTCCTCCGGCTGATAGCGAAACGAGACCGTCTCGAACTCGATTTCCCCCCGCGACTGACCGAGCGAAACCGCGCCCTCGCGATCGTGAATTCCCGGCTCGGCATCGAGGATCTCGTAGACGCGATCGGCCCCAGTTAGCGTCTGTTGCAGACTGTCGGCGACGTTGCTGACCGTGTTCACCTGTGCCGCCAGTTGCTGCAGGATGCCGGCGAAAATAATGAGACCGGTGCCGATCGCGATTTCTCCCTTTATCGCCAGCCAGCCTCCGTAGCCGAGCAGCACCGCCATGCTCAGCTGATTGAGCAGCGACACGAGAGGGAAAAGGAGGGTGAGTTTTCGGAAGATCGAATGTTTCTGCTCCCGCACCGCCGCGTTTGTTTCGACAAAGCGGCCATCTGCCCACCGTTCCAGTCCAAAGCTTTTCAGGACGCCCATGCCTCGCGCCAGCTCTTCGAAGGTCAGCACCAAGCGATCGATACGGCGCCGGTTTTCTTCGTAGTCCTTTCGCAGCCACCGCGCGAACAGCACGACGATGATCCAGAGGAGCGGCAGAAATCCGAGACAGGCGAAAGCCAGCCCGGCGTGGATTTTAACGAGACAGTAGAGATAGAAAATGGTCGCGAGCGCCACGTTCAGGCTCTGCACGGCGACGCCGTCGATGAAAAGGCGAACCGATTGCGTGTCGCCGGTAACGCGATTGATCAGCGAGCCTGTCGCGTTCGCGTCGAAAAAGCGAAAACTCATTCGCTGCATCTTCGCGTAGATCGCCGAGCGAAGTTCGACCACGATTTTTCCCTGCCCGAGTCGGTTCGTGGACACGGCCGCGAGGTAGGCGAGTCTCGCTCGCAGGGCTGCGGCGAGAAAAATCCAGGCACCGAGCGCGAGCAGCACGGTTCGAGGTTCCCAGGAATCGGGAGGTCGCCAGCCGAAGGGAAACTTCGCCGCCGGCGCGCCGGGCTCGACATTTTCGCGCAGAAAATCGATCGCCACGCCAACCCCGCCAAGTCCGGCCAACCCGAGCGCGAGCAGGGCCAGATTCAGCAGGACCAGACCGGCGCATCGCCAGCCGAATCGCCCGGTGAGCCGGATCAACCGGCCCAGCAGGTAGCGCTGGCGAGCCGGACTACCCGGCGGAGGCGGCGAAGACATCGCCAAGCATGCCACCGCTGCGGCGCGGATCAATCAGTGTGTGAGGGAATTACAGCGGCGGCGGTGACTCGGCCGGAACCGAGATTTCCGGCTCTTCGGGCTTCGCTTTTCGCAGCCGCTTGATCAGCCAGAAAAGGAACAGGCCGGTGATCACCAGAACTGAGATCCCGATGAGCGGTCGATAGAAAATCCACGCCGCCGCGATCGTGATCGACGACCCGATTGCCGCGAGCGCGAACGCGAAGAACCCAACTCCGGCACCGACAACACGGCCCGCGATGGGAAGCACATCGGCCATCACCTTGAGCGGTCGCGCCACGAGGCCGAGCCCGATCGCCATGAGGACAAAACCGACACCGCGCAGGATCCAAGTGAGCGACTTATTGGCCACCTGCTCCGCCTCAAACATGGATTCGGCGGACTCACTGCCCATCGCGAGGATCTCGAGCTGGCCACCGGCGGCGGTGTGATATTTCTCCAACGTGTCTCCGCTCTGCTTCGCCACGACACTGATTTCCGTCGGCAGCACGGCGGAGAAATCGACCCGCACATCGCCAACCGCAGGTGCGGCGGGATCGTTGCCCAGGTAGATCCCGCCGTTGTGCAATTTGGCTTGAGCGCGGAGGGCTTCGGGAAGTGTTTCGAGGGAAGTCACCGGAATGTCCGCATCGCCCTTGATTTGCTCGATGAAGAAGCCCGGAAGCTTGAACACCCCCAGCGAAACCCGATCGGCGACGATATTCTTCGACTCGTAGGGCATCGAATCGGGATTCTCGTGACCCGCCGGTTGCCCGAAATTCGAGGATTTCTTCAGCGTCGGCGACCAGGTCTTTTCGTAGGTGGTGGTGGTGACTTTCTCCGTGCCGCCACCGACTTTGTTCTTGGTCTCGGTCTGCTTTGATTCGATCCACTGATACATCTCCGCCTCGCGCCGCAGTTTGATCGCTTCGGCGGAAACGCCGAATTCCTCGTCCCTTAAATCTCCCGAAACCTCGGCGCGTCCGGTCATGTGAACCAGCTTCCCCTCCAACGCGGGGTCGACCTTGTCCGAACTGACGGAGATCACCACGCCCGATCCCTCTTCCAGCGTCTGATAGCGTTTCACCGCCCGACCTTCATTCCAGAACAGCAGGGGAAACGAAATCAGGGTGAGAACGATCCCGGCAACGATTCCGCCAAAGGCGTTTCCGAGCCGTGAGCCCCAGCCTTCGCGGCTTCTTTCAACAAACTGATCTGCCATGGCGCCAATCTAAGGGACAACTCCGGGCTTCGCCGCAGAAAACTGATTGCCCATCGCCGTCAATCTTCCTTGAGAACTTCGAATGATTTGATCATGCGGATGAGCTCATCTTCCCGCACCTTCCAGATCGGCTTCATGCTGCTGCCTTGCAGGAGAAAAAACGAGTTTGCCGCGCCGACCATGGCGAAGTGAAAAACGAAGGGAAATGTCTTCTTTCCCGCCTTCAGTTCCAGATCTACCTGCACGTAGGACGCCGGCAAACCGTTGATCGTGATGCTTCGATATTGGCCGATCCGCTGTATCTGCCAGTTTTCATCCCGGTCAAAGTTCTCGACCGTGCGCTCGAGAGCCGCCCGCATTTCGTCCCCCTGATTTCCCAACCGGAGCCGCAACACATAGAACGAGGTTTTCCGGTCTGATGATTCCCAACCGCCAACGGAGTCGCTGCCTCCCTGGTTCTGTTTCGACTCGCTCCAGCCGTCCGGCAGATTCACCCTCAGTTGTCCGTCGTGGAAAACCGTGGGCTTGTCAGAGGCGCTTCCCACAGCTGTCGCTGCCATCAGTAGTCCAATACTCAGAAGAGTCGCTTTCACGGCCCCCACTGAAGCAAAGAGGCGCCGAAAAGACCAGCCACTTGCGCCGACGCCGATTTTCGGTTCAGTCCCCTTCCCCGGCCGACCCTCGGCCCGCAATCGATTCCCCCGACTTTTTCGGATCACGAATCGCCTATCCCAAAATCGCTCAACGCAAAAAACCATGGCCCGTCTCAACGACAATTTCCTCAAGCTCAAAGCCGGTTATCTCTTTCCCGAAATCGCTCGCCGGGTGAAAGCCTTTTCCGACGCCAATCCCGAAGCGGCCAAGAACATCATTCGTTGCGGCATCGGAGACGTGACCGAGCCGCTTCCGCAGGCCAGTCGCAAGGCCATGCACGAGGCCATCGACGAGTTGGGCAATCGCGAGACTTTCCGCGGTTACGGTCCCGAGCAGGGCTACGAATTTCTTCGCCAGGCCATCGTCGACAACCAGTTCGCCGGACTCGGCATCGCGGCCGACGAAGTCTTCATCTCCGACGGCTCCAAGTGCGATACCGGCAACATTCTCGACATCTTCGGTCCCGGAAACAAGATCGCCATCACCGATCCGGTCTACCCGGTCTACGTGGATACCAACGTGATGGCGGGCAACACCGGTGAAGCGGACGAGAATGGCGCTTTCGAAGGGCTCGTCTATCTCCCCTGCAACGCCGCCAACGATTTCGTGCCCGCGATTCCCGATGAGAAGGTCGACCTGATCTATCTCTGCTATCCCAACAACCCCACCGGCACTGCGGCTACCAAGGATCAGTTGAAGGCCTGGGTCGACTACGCCCGCGAAAACGGCTCCATCATTCTCTACGATGCCGCCTACGAGGCGTTCATCCAGGAAGCCGACGTGCCTCATTCCATCTTCGAGATCGAGGGCGCCAAGGAATGCGCCATCGAGTTCCGCAGCTTCTCCAAGATCGCGGGATTCACCGGCGTCCGTTGCGCCTACGTCGTCATTCCGAAGACGGTCGAGGGAACGCTCGCGGACGGTTCCAAAAAGGCGCTGCACCCGCTCTGGTCGCGTCGTCACAGCACCAAGTTCAATGGCGCCAGCTACCCGGTTCAACGCGGTGCGGAAGCCATTTTTTCCGACGAGGGCAAAGCCGAAACTGCCGAGCTCGTCGAGCACTACATGGGAAATGCCAAGCTGCTCCGCGAGACCTGCGAAAAGATCGGGCTGGCCGTCTATGGCGGCGTGAATGCCCCCTATGTCTGGGTGGCCTGTCCCGAGGGCGTCACCAGCTGGGGCATGTTCGACAAGATGCTCGAGCAGGCCAACGTGGTCATCACCCCCGGCGCCGGTTTCGGCGCCGCCGGCGAAGGCTACTTCCGCATCTCGGCCTTCAACAGCCGCGCCAACGTGGAGGAAGTCTGCCGCCGGATCGCGGAGCATCTGTGATGCCTGGGGAAAAAACGATTCACTTTCCTCCTACCGCTTTGAAAAGGCGGAATACCGCCAGCATCGACGTCACTTGAGCTCCGAGATTCGGGGCCATGGCGGTAATCAGTTGGGGGTCGGTCGCCAGTCCCTTTGCCACCGTGAGGAGTGATGCCCCCTGGAGCAAGGCGATGGCAATCGCACCGAGTTTCACGGCCACCGTTCGCAATCGAGGCATCGATCCCAAGCTCACTCCGAAGACGGCAACCGCTGCCGCAATTCCGAGCCTGAGTTGTAGGGTATGATCTCCGGGAATGCCTCCTCCTTCGAGAGAGCGGGTGACCAAATCCGCGCCCTGGCTCACCGCCATAAACAAGGTGCTCCCAAAAATGGGTTTTGCTTTCGCCGGCGACCCATTGGAGGACCTGATCTTGCTGGCTCCCGACTTTTTCTTTCGACGATGCTCTCGGGAAATTCCCGGGAAAAGACTTTCCGCTTGGGGCAATGTGGTTCCCACAGCGACCTGCCAGACCAAAGGCTTGCCCACTGGCCCTGAGTCCGGGTGTTCTGCCTCATGCATCACTGGCGTCTCGGCGACGAAGGCGTGACCGCAGTTTCCGCAGAATTTTGCCCCGGGAGAATGCTTCGCGCCGCAGGAGGGACAAAACTGTTTGATCGCCGCCACGCTCATGGAATCCCTCCCGGCCAAAATTTTTGCAGCATCTCCAACTGCTTTCCAACATCGTTGGCGACACTGATCGGTGTGTGCCCCAACTTGAGAAGCATCCCCTCGGCATCGGCAGGCGATATTTTTCCGGCAACGACATCATCCATGATGCTGACCGCTTTCTGAAGCTTCGAGTCGATAGGCGGAAGGTTTGCATTTCTTGGAGGACCCGCCACCGCATCTCGTCGCTTCAGGACCTGGTTCTTCCATTGCTTGGTCATCTGCCGCATTCCCTCCGCCATGGAGCTTTCAGCCTCCTTGTATTTTCCCGCTTTCCATTGGTCCTCGGCCTCCTTGAATTTTTCCTGGCCTTTGTAGCTGGCGGCCTGCCCCACTTGTTCGGGATCGGAAAAATCACGATCCGGATGATGCATCGCCGTGTCGAGATCTTCAGGGCGGGACCCATAGGCCTCGGGATGCAACCGATCCGTGCAGGCCTGATCGTATTCTTTCGCGAGATTACTCACGTCTTCCGGACTTGCCTCCGAAGCCTTCTTTCCTGTGACGGTTTCATAGAAGTTCTTTTCGTAGGCTTCCTTCAGCATCGAGTGAGGCACGTCGATGTCCGGCGCTTTCACCTGCACATCTTTACCGTCCGAGCCGCGAACCGTGACCGTGCCATCCGCATTGACCCTACCTGCCACCTGCTTGCTGGGATTTCCCGGTTGAGGCACCTTCACAATCTGGCCCGCTGAAGGTTTAACCCGCATGGTGACATCGCGATCTGCCCCCACTTTGACTTCGGCGGTGGGATTGGTGGGATTGAACACTTCGATATCGTCCGGCTTGATCTCAGGAGCCTCTTTCAAGAGCTTCGCGAGTTCATGATTACCCGCCTTCTCGGCAGCCTCGATACGCTTCTTCTGTTCAGCATTCAATCTGTCCGCGAGATCCTTTTTTGTGCGTTGGTCGGTCTCGTCATAGACCTTTCTCATCTCTTCGTTCATCGCCCGCTTGGTGGCGTCATCGGCATTTCGATTGATCTCCCAGATCGCCTGCTTGT
>JAGRPB010000064.1 GCA_020439945.1 Verrucomicrobiia bacterium | reverse complement strand
CAGGAGCCAGGAGCCAGGAGCCAGGAGCCAGGAGCCAGGAGCCAGGAGCCAGGAGCTAATAGCTAATAGCTAATAGCTAAAATCTCATACCCCGAGCGATCGGAGACGACTGAAGTCGTCTCTACGCGAGTCCCAACGCCTTGCGCATGTCGGTGGAGACGGCGGTGAGCTTTTCGAGATCGCCGCCGGGGACTTCGGCGGTGGCCCAGCCGTGGTAGCCGATTTCCTGGAGGGCGGCCCGGACGCCGGGCCAGTCGACGTTGCCCTCGAACAGGGCGCAGTTTTTCTCGGTCTCGTGATTGTGATCCTTGACGTCGATCTTGACGATGCGGGATCCGAGCGCCCGAATCCAGGCGGGGGCGCCGCCGTCGAAGCGATCGTGATTGCCGATGTCGAAGAAGGCGCCGATCCACGGACTCTGGAACTGGTCGAGGTAGGCGATCCATTCTCCGTGGGTGGTGGCGAAACCGTTGGCGACGTTTTCACAGGCGATTTGGACACCGAGCCTGGCGGCGGTCGGGAGCGCCTTGGTGAGTTGTTCGGCGCTGCGTTGACCGACGTGCTGGGCATTTTCGCGCTCGGGATCGGTGGCCTTGCCGATGACCTGGAGC
Source organism: Verrucomicrobiia bacterium (assembly GCA_020439945.1). Lineage (GTDB taxonomy): Bacteria > Verrucomicrobiota > Verrucomicrobiia > Verrucomicrobiales > DEV007 > JAEUHH01. Next base: position 28,915 of record JAGRPB010000064.1, on the reverse strand, counting down.
ACGCTCGACGCGCCGACGGCATGGGCGAACTCGATGGCGGCGATGGTGTTCCGCAGCGAGGCTTCGCGCACGGCGGGATCGGGATCGCTGAGGCGCACCTGCCAGTGGTCGGCGACGTTGATGTTGTGGATCGGGATGCCGGTGCGGTCCTGGGCGCGGAGGACTTCGTCGAGATCGTAGGCGCCGGGAGCGGTCAGGGTGATGCCGTCGAAGCCGGCCTCGAGGGCGGTGCGGAACAGGTCTTCCACGCTCGAGTCCTTGGACAGCCGCACCATCGACCATTTGACGGCGGTGTAGAGGGCGGGGGTGTTCATGGGAAAAAAATCGCCGCGACCTTGTCCTCGGCGACGGGGTGCACGTCCAGGTCGAGCGCCCAGTCGAGCAGTTTCTCGGAATCGCTCCAGACGTATGGCTTGTAGCTCTTGATCACCACCACGATGCGATCCTGCCCGTCTTTCTCGCCGCTACAGACGAGGCAATGGCCGCTGGCGTAGGTGAAGCCGGTCTTCATGCCGTTGCAATATTCGGAACTGGAGAGGACGCGGTTGGTATTGTAGAGGTCGCGCGTGCTGCCGTCGTTGAAGGTGAAGATGCACTGGCGGGTTTTCACCATCTCCCGGATATCGGCGTTCTGGTAGGCCTCGAAGGCCACGAGGGCGATGTCGTGGGCGCAGGAATACTGGCCTTCGGCGGGCAGTCCGTGGGGATTGATGAAGTGGGTGGTGTCCATGCCGAGGGAACGGGCGAACTCGTTCATCTTGTCGGCGAAGGCCTCGATGCTCCCGGCATTGTCGATGGCCAGGGTGGCGGCGATGTCGTTGCCGCTGCGCACCAGCAGGGCGCGGAGCAGGTCGCGCCGCTTGTATCTCTCGCCGGGCTTCACGCCGATGACGGTGGGCTCGACGTGGAGGACGGCCTCGGGGATTTCGATCTCTTCATCGAGATCGCTCTCCGTGCAGATGATGAGAGCGGTCATCAGCTTCTGCGTGCTGGCCACGGGTGTCTTGGTCTTGGCGTCTTTCTGGTAGTAAAACTGCATGGTCCGGCCATCGATGACGGCGGCGTATTTGCCGACGACGTTCGGTGGGGCGGGTCCGTCCCAGGCCTGGGGAGGCGGGAGTTTCTCGCGGCGTCGGACGACGTTTTCGCGGGCCTCGAGCAAGGCCTCACGCTCCTTGAGGGCTTCCTCCCTTTCGGCGAGCGCCTTTTCCCGCTCGCCGGCGAGGCGTTCGCGGTCGGCCAGGGCCCGCATCCGCTTCGACAGGTTGTCGGCGATGCGCTCCAGCATCTCGGCGCGCGCTTCCTCGGGGCTCAGCTTCGGTTCCGCGGCGCTTTCGGCCTCGGCCCCGGCCCCGGCATCGGGTGCCGCGATGGCCTTCGGCTCCGAGGCGTCCGTTTCGGCCGAATCTTCCGGTTTCGAAATGGCCTCCGGTTCCTCGATCGGCGGCGCGGCTTCCGCTTCTTCCTGGCTGAAAACAGAGCCGGTAAAACAGAGGGTCGCCGCGAAGATCCAAACCATGGCGAGCAACGAGCGCGCAAGGTCTCGCGATGCTGCGTTCTGGCGGGTCATTCGATAAAAGCGAAACATGGGAAAGTCGCGACCGCTGGCCGGAGAAGCGGTCCTGGCCGACTCTCAACCGTTCTGATGTTCGACGGAGTCGTCAAACGAAAAAAGGGACGCGCTTCGGCGCGGAAGAGGCCGGAATCAGAGTTTCTCCCCGTATTTGGCCTCGTGAAGTTCCTTGGCCTGGGCGATCCAATCGTCCCGGTAGATGCGGTCTTTGAAATTCGGCAGCAGTTTGCTGAACTCCTTCGCGGCGGGAGCGGTCCAGAAAGCGATCTGGCGATAGGTGTAGACGCCGTGCGCGTTCAGTTTTCCCTCGAGAACCTTGGCCACGCCCTTGATCTTTTTCAGGTCGTCGGATTTCTCCGGCGGCGCGTGATAGACGACGCCATAGGCATCGTCGAAGCGGGCTTTCCCGGAATCGATCTCGGCCTGGAATTGGGTGGTCGCCTGCTCGGCGCTGGCCGTCTCGATGGCTGGAGTGCCGTCTTCTTCGGTCGGCTTGGGTTCGGGCTCTGCCTTTGCCTCTTCGGGGACTTCGTCGACGGGCGGGGTTGGTTTTTCGGTGACCGGCTCCGGTTTCGCCGCTGCCGGTGCGGCCGACGGAGCCTCGGTTGAAGGGGAGGCGGGGGCCTTTTGGGATTGGCCGACCGTCTCCGCATGGTCCGGCACCGTCGGCGCCGGCGTGCCGCTTTTGAGTAACAACCAGATCAGGTACCAGAGGATGGCCACGAAGAGCAGAATCCAGAAGATCAGGACATCGAACGAGACGGAGCCGGTGGCCGCGAGATTGAGAACGGAGATTTGCATGTCTCTCTAGACACACAACCGGAGGGGCGTTGACAAGCGGAAACTGAGGCGGGGCAAAATCGGCACAATTTCCGCCACGATTCGAGGCAAACGATTGGTCGCGACGATCGATTACGGGAGAGAAGCGACCGGAAAATTGGCCTCAACGTCATCCAGTTTCTTGAGATGATCGAGGATGATGCCGGGGGTGAGGTTCTGGGGTAGTTCGACGGGACCCCTGGATGGATCGGCGGGAAAAATCGGGTAATAGGGCACACTGCGTCGCCCGTGTTCCTTGAGGAACTGGTAGATGTCGTCGTTCTTGTTGGTCCAATCCGCCTCTACGAAGACGACATTGTACTTTTCGAACGCCGCCTTCGTTTCCTCCGAATACATGGCCGGTTTGTTGGTCTGGCAGATTGCGCACCAGCGGGCGGTGAAGTCGACGAACACGTTTTTCCCCTCGGCTCGATAGCCTTCGATGATTTCGGCGATGGGCCGGGAATCGGCGGTTTCAGATTCCTCGGCGGCCTGCCCGGATTGATTCAGCGCGGTGTTGGAAAGCACAATCGCACCGACGACACCGATCGCGATGGTGGCGTAGCCGGCGACTTTCGATTTCGAGGCGGCATGTCCGAAGCGTCCCCAGGCCCAGGCCGCCAATCCGAGCAGGACCAGCGCGCCCATGAACAAGGCGAGCCCGGTATCGCCGATCTGGCCGTTGAGAATCCATAGCAGGAACACGGCCGCCGCGAGCATGGGAAAACCCATGATCTGCTTGAACGTTTCCATCCAGGGACCCGGTCGAGGGAGCCGCCTGGTGAGTGCCGGGAAGAGGGTCAGAAGCACGTAGGGCGCCGCCATTCCGAGTCCCATCATGGTGAAGAACGAGATCACCACGAGCGGCGGTTGCTCGAGCGCCCACCCGAGGCTGGATCCGAGAAACGGCCCGGTGCAAGGCGTCGCCAGGATCACCGCGAGGGCACCGCTCCAGAAACTGCCGGCATAACCGCTGGACTGGGTCAGTTCGCCGCCGACGCCGGTCAGTTTGACCCCGAGTTCGCAGACGCCGAAGAGGCTTAGCGATAGAACCACGATGACCGCGGTCATCACCATCACGAAGAGGGGACTCTGAAATTGTCCGCCCCAGGCCAGTCCCAGCGCGATGACGATACCCGCCAGCGCGAGGAAGAAGAGCAGGATACCGATGGTGTAGATGGCGCCATGCGTCAGCACTTTCCGGCGTTCGTCGCCCGCGTGGGAGACGAAGCTGAGGATCTTCAGCGAGATCACCGGGAATACGCAGGGCATCACGTTCAGAATCATTCCCCCGAGAAATCCGGCGAGCAGGATGGCCAAAAGGCTGCCCCCGAACGGTGAAGACGCCGCGTCGGCCCGGGTCTCCTCGGGCTGATTGTCGGAGTTTTTTTCGGGATTGTCGCTTTCACTTTCGTCGGCGGAATCGGGAGGGGCGGAATCCGGGGCCGCGACCGGCGCCGCCGTCCCTTTCGAGGCGGTCGCCGTCGCGCCGGCGGTGGAGACTTCGATTGCCGATCGTCCGTCGAAATCCGCGAAACCCGCTTCGGAAATCAGAACGGCTCCCAGCGGCTCTGGGAGCTTGCTGAAATAGGCGGCTTTCGGGAAATCGATGGTCAGGGCGTTTCCTGCCGAGGAAAACTGCTGCGGGGCCGACAGGTTCACCACTCCCGATTGATCCGGATAGAACGAGAGTCCGTCCATCTGCGGAGACGAAGCTCCGCCGGGCACGGTGACGGTGAAGGAGAGCGTCTTTTCATCTTTCTCCACCACCGAAAGTTGCCAATCGGGGGCCTTGGCGGGGATGTTCCGACGGGCGTCGGCGAACCATTCGCTGGTCGCTTCCACGACCGACGATTTCTCCGAGACGGGGAGAGACAGGCTCAAGTCCACGCCACCCGGCACGCACTGGTGATCGTCGCACATCAGCCAGTTTACCTTGCCGGAAAGGGTGACCTCGGTTCCGGCCGCGAGATTGGCCGGGGGGGTGATCTCGATGAGATGGACGGCGGGATGATCGTGGGTGTAGCCCAGTCCGATCTGCTTGATGCCGCCGAAATCGACGGAGAACTGATGCGGGTAGGGGAACTCGATGGCACCCGGGGAAAAACCCTCCGGCAGATTCCAGGCAATCTTGGTGGGAAATCCCGAGTCCCCCGGATTCTTCCAATAAGTGTGCCACCCGGAATCGATCTCCAGTTTCAGCGCCACCGTGAACGGCTTCCCGGGCTGAATCGAATCGACCTCCGAAATCAATTCCGCGGTCACCGCGCCATCGCGACTCGGTGCGGCGAAAACGGCCGTCGTTCCGAGGTCGAAGGCGGTGAGGCAGGTCAGGACAGCGAGAGAGAGACAGGGGCGAGAAAACGGGGCCATGCGGAACAGGGGAGGGATGAAAGGGGGGCGACAAGGCACCCGATTAGGGAAACCCGTGTTTCAGCCCATGTCCAGTGGCCGAAAGACTCCCTTGAAATTGGGGATCCCAGCGCGAAAGCCTGGGAGACCCGGTCACTCGGAGACGAGCGCTTCCGGTTTCCCGAGATCGTTGATGGGGTTGCCGCCCGGATCCAGGATCCTGACCTTGATGAAAAGCAGCATGGTTCGACGAAAGCGCTCTTTGATCTCCGAACGGAAGAACTTGCCCATCACCGGAGCGTCACCGAGCAAAGGAATCTTATCTTCTCCTTTGGTTACGGTTTCTCCCAGCAATCCGCCCACCACCAAGGTCTGGCCATCGTAGACCGACAAGTTGGTGTTTTCTTTCACGGAATCGAAAACCGGCATCAGGATTCGGTTTTCCGTCACCGTGACCTGGTAATCGGGCGGGGCCGGCAGTCCGAAAAAAGCGAAGAGCCCGAACGGATCGCCACGCTGAATCTGGGTAATCGGCGACCCATAATTCACGAAGCCCGAGAACTCCGAACGGTCCACCGTCAGATTCAGTTCGACTGTCAGATTATCCGCTCCCACGGTCGGTTCGACCTCCAGGACTTTTCCAAGTTCACGCGTTTCAAATGCCGCTGGATTGGCCGGCGTGACCGGCGCGATTCCTTCGAAGCCGACGTTCAGGTTGCCGACCACACCCACGGAGTTGGGGATTTCAGGCGGATCGTATTCGGTCGGATAAATGAACTCGCGAATTTGCCGAATCACCGCCCGTTCGCCGGCGCGGGTCAGCACCGAGGAGGCAGTCAACACATCCACGCCTTTGTTTTGCGCCAGACCGCGAAACACCATCTGGAATTGAGGATCGGTGAACGCGCCAATCACTGAAAGCACCCCTGGGGCGGCCGATGAGCCGGCGGGAGTGGGTGAATCTCGATTGATCGCGTCGTCCACGGAAAACCCGGACTTGATATCGCCCGATCGCAATCCGGCGGTGACAGGATAGGTGCCGACCGGAATGCCCAGAGGATCGCGGAAAGGGTAATCGGTCGCCGAGAAGGTATTTGCGGTATTCCCCAAGGTGCCCCCGCTGGTGAAGATCGAACTGCTTCCGGGAGCGTTCATCTGGCCGAGCAACCAATCGAAACCAAGTTCGTTGAGTATCTGATCGGTGGTCTCAATCAGTTTGAATTCGATCTGGACGAGCTTGGACCCCCCGGCTTTGGCGTTTTGAATCATGTCCTCGATCAGGGCGATGTTGTCGGGGGTATTCCGAACGAGGAGAGAACTGTTGACCGGGTTGAAATTCGCCAGGCTTCCGGGAGGGAAACTCACCCCGCTGTTCGCCAGAAACTCCTGGGCGGAAATCCGCTTCAACACCGAACCGGTTCCTTCCGCCGCAGGGGCGGCGAAGGGGTCGACGGGGCCACCGCCGCCACCTTGAGAAGCCTGCCCGGAAATGAAATCCGGCGGCACGACATAGGTCCTCGTGATCAGCGCCTTGTCGTCCGCCGAACTCAGCGGCACGATGGTGACGGCAAAATCGTCGATTCGATATTTCATTCCCGCTTGCTGGGTCACGTATTGAAGCACCGCAGAGAGAGGGGCGTTCGAGAGTTGCAACGTGATGGGTTTCTGGAGAATCGTGGCCCCCTGGGTCGTGCTTTGGGCATCGACAACGATGTTGATGCCCCGCTTGGCCGGATCGGGCTCGGACGCGTCCAGTTCTCGCGCCACTTGGGTAAGATAGTCGATGACCGTCTGGAGCGGGGTGCTGACAAACTCCACGTTCGGTAGAACCAGGCGATCCAGTTTTTCCTTCTGCAGTGCTTGACGTTCACCCACCGATTCGACGGTGACCTCCAGGCCCGAGGGGTCCGCGAGCGAAGGCACTTCCATTTCCCAGGATTCCGAGACCTTGCGAAGCATCTCCGCCCGGGTCTGGTTCCGAGCGACCTCGGCATACTCGGTGATCATCCCATCCACCATCTCCAGACCTCGGCGGGCCGCCGAATTGGTCCGGTCGATCGAGAGCACGGATTGGTAGGACCGTTTTGCCTTCGTGAGATCGCCGATATCCACATAGCCCTTGGCCAGGGTGAGCAACTCCTCCACCTTGTCGACGTTGGCGAGGTGCTCGGGGGACATCGCCTTGTTGTAGAAGTCGCTGCGCAGTCTCGACAGGAGTTTCTTCAACTCGGCGCTGACGGCGGCGGGCGGATAGCCGCTGTCGCGGGCGTCGGTCATGACCTGCACGAGGACGGCCTCGGCCTGATCCCATTTCGCCTCGGTGATCAGCTGCTCGGAATACTCGACGGAGGCCTGCTGGTAACGTTTGAAAATCGAATCGCGCAGCGCCATCGCGGCGGGGATGTCGGGCAGGGAGAGAAAAGCGGTGCGGTACTTTTCCACCGCGTCGGCGTAATTGCCCTCGCGGCGATCCAGTTCCGCGTCGGTGAGAACTTCCTGCGCGTTCCGGATCTGTTCCTGCCGCCGGGTGGCTTCGCGTTGCGCCAGGCCAATGGGACCGGTTCCAGCCTCGCCGCCGCCGGACGATTCCGCGTGAATCGACGGGGTGAACGCCAGCAAGGCGGCGACGAACCCCAGGCCGAGACACGACAACGCTGTCGTGACGCGGGGAGCGCCCGATGGATATCGGCTTCTGTCCAAAGTGTGTTTCACGAAGTCCTGGGACTCACGGCATTGAGAATCATCGGGTTCGATTTTTCCCTTCCGCCCAAAACCTGAGATGCTAGCAGCAAATACCGGCCCAATGCAACACGCTTCCGAGCTTATTTTTCAGCTCTTTCGGACGCCTCGATACTGGTAAACCCAGATGCGGAATTGGTTTTCTTCCAATCCCGGGAGGATGGCGACGTTCTCGAACTCGGTCGGGTCTTCCAGGCGTTTCACCACCCCGGTTTTTTCGGACGACGCGATTTCGCGGGCGCCCAGCACGAAATAGAGCGGGCGTCCCTCCCGATTGGCACGGTCGATCATGGCATCGAGGCCCTCGGATGAGTGAACGATCCGCAGATAGGGATCGTAAAAGTTGGCGTGGGTCCACCAACTCGCCACCAGCGGCACCCGTTGCTCCTCCGTCAGCGGAAACACCCCGCCCCGGATCAGCGCGATCGCTCCCTTGAGGTTCTGTTTCCCGTGCATCTGGTAGCTCACGAGGGGGCGGGCAATCGCGGCCGCCCAGAGAAGGATCAGCGCATAGGTCACCATCTTGCGCCCAAGTTCGGGACGGCGCACCGGCTCTTGGGAGGTTCTTTCAGAAGACCGGTAAATCCAGGAATAGAGACCGATTCCCATCCAGAGCCCCTGGAAGGGCAGGCTGAAGTTGCCATACCAGACCAGTGCGGTGGAGCCCCCGAGCTTGCTGGTCAGCCACAGCTCGAACACCCCGTAGATCGGCGCAATCGCCAACAGCCAGCCGATGAAATCGCCGCGCCGAAGTAATCTCCAGATCCCTGTGAGCGTCAACGCGACTGCCAGCATCAGTCCTCCGATGACCAGCGGATTTCCCAGGTACTTTGCCATCGCGGGATTCACCAGGCTCTCCGGATCGGCGTCGTGCCAGGGCATGCCGACGAGATAGTAGCTGACGAGGTTCGGCCACCAGTGGGCCACGACGCCGCGGGAAAAGACAGCATTCGTCTCGATGGCCAGTCTCAGCGGCGGGAGCGCCGAGGCGGCCATGGGCAGATAGAGGCAGGCAGAGAAAACGGTGGCGACGATCCAACAGGGTAAGGTCGGGGACTGAAGAGGGTTGAGTCTGGCGCCGGAAGCGGGATCCCGTCGCGGCCAGAGAAAGGCGATACCGGCGACGAGATTGATGGCGACGAGCAGGTGCAGCGCGCCGATGCACGCCCACAGGGTGGTCATCTGGGCGATGGCGAAGGCCAGCCACCAGCGCCATTGGCCCCGCTGGACCGCGAGGATCAGGAAAAGCACCGTCAGGATACCGAGCCCGAAAACCATGCCGTAGCCGCGGGCCTCGGTGGAGTAGCGGAGGTGCCAGGGATGCAGCGCCAGGAAAAGAGCCGCGAACAAACCGGCGCGCAGGCTTCCCGTCGCGATGCGGCCCAGGGCGGCGATGGCGGCGATGGAAACGAGGCCGAGAACCAAGGGAGGCAGTCGCAGGGGCCATTCCTCGATGGTTCCCTCGGGCTTTCCGTCGAGGGCGTGCCAGAGATCGTAGGTGAGCCGGGCGAGTATGCTGTGAAGCTGGTGATTGTTGCCGATCCGGTTCCCCCAGATCGTCTCGATCCACCGGATGTGGCGAAATTCCGGCAGGCTGTCGTCCTGGATGTCCTGGAACTTCTCGCCGCGAAACGAGCCTTCGATCGAGGTTCGAAAAACGTCGATCTCATCGTTGTAAAGGCTCAGTTCCATCCGCGGCCACCGGACGACGAGGGCGAGCAGGAGCAGCGCGCCCACGCCGAGGAGAAACGGTTTGTCGACGATCTTTCGAACTGCGCCGCGATCGATTCGGGTATCACGCTTTTTCCACCACCAGAATCGAGTCAGCCAGAGCATGGCAGCCGCGATCAGCCATGCCCAGGCACTGAGGAGCAGACCGCCGTCCAGGTATTGCGGGGTCTTCATCCGGGAGTCGATCTTTCCGCCGAGGACAGCAAACCACTCCTTCAGGTTTGCGGTCCCCTCGGCTCCCTGCGCGATGATCCACGCCAGCCCGCTCGCGAACATGAGGGCAAGAACAGCGGTAAAGACCCATTCCGTGCGTCCATGGGGGCGACGCCAGATGAGGGGCAGCAATCGGCTCTTCACAAAAAGAATTCGGGGCAGGGGGAGGGCGAAAAAATCCGCGCCATCCTAGCACAGGAACCGCATCGGCGCGATGGAGGGGAGGAAGGGACAGTTTCCGCTGTTCAAATCGTCGAATCGACTCGATGCGTTTCGGCGCCGCGAGTCTGCTTTCGTTTTTCATGCCGCCAGATGCTCCCATTTCCGAAGAAGATCGCCTTCGCGTGGCGGCGAACCCGTCGCGCTTCCTCTGGTTCCGCCTCCTGTTCAACTGCCGGTTCTACTATCCGGTTTATGCGATCATGTTCCTCGATTTCGGATTGAGCGAGGAGCAGTTCGCCTACCTGAATGTGGCGTGGGCACTCTCGATCGTGCTGTTGGAGGTGCCCTCTGGCGCGTTGGCCGATCAGTTGGGAAGACGGAATCTCGTGGTCCTGGCGTCCGTGTTGATGGTCATCGAGATGCTGGTGCTCGCCCTGATGCCGGTGGTGGATCGCGCCGGGCTGGCGGACGATCCCGAGGCGTTGCATCGGGCGGTCTGGATCCTGTTCGCCGTTTTCTGCGTGAATCGCGTCATCTCCGGCGCCGCCGAGGCGGCGGCTTCGGGAGCGGACGAGGCGCTGGCCTATGACTCGTTGCCAGAGGATGATCGCGAGGGACGCTGGTCGCGTCTCATGGTGAAGCTGATGAAATGGCAATCGATCGGTTTCGTGGCGGTGCTGATCATCGGGGCGGCGGTCTACGATCCGGAGCTGGTCAATCGGGCGGCGGGCTGGTTCGGGATCGAGCACCGATTCACCCAGGGAGAAACGTTGAAGTTCCCCATCTATCTGAATGTCGGGATGGCTGTGGCGACGCTGCTGGTCGCGCTGCGTCTCTACGAACCCGCGTCGCTGCGACCGAAATGCGATCTGCCTCTGGGTCAATCGATCCGTCATAGCTTTCGCCGCACCTTTCGCGCCGGCGGTTGGATCCTGCACACGCCGGCGGCCCTGATGCTCCTGCTGGTGGGGCTTTTCTACGACAGCATCATCCGACTCTACTACACGGTGAACTCGATCTGGTTCGAGGTGATCGGTTTCGAGCCGCGCTGGTTCGGCTTCATCAGCGTGGCGGGATCGCTGACGGGAATCGCGGCGGCCGCGCTCGGGGGACGGCTCATCGAGCGAAAGTCGCCGAGCTTCAATTTCGCGCTGCTCGCGATGTTCACCTTCGTCGGCCTGTTCAGTCTGGCGTTCCCGATTCGCTACTGGTCGGTCCTGTTTCTGCCCGGCCTCTGGCTCGGCATGCGCCTGCTGCATTTTTTCCTGTCGAACTACCTGAATCGCGTGACTCCCTCGGAAAACCGCGCCACCGTGCTGAGCTTCCGAGGTCTGACCATGAACCTCTCCTATGGTCTCGTGACCTGGGGCTACGGCCTGCAGACGGCCCTGCTGCGTGACCGGATGGCGCCGGACAATCTCGATACCTTTTCCGAGGCGGAGCGGGTGGCCTTCTCTCGATCGGTGTTTGCCGAAGCGGCCAGTTGGTGGTGGGGGTGGTTTCTTTTCACGATCTTCGTCGTCGCGATCTACCGGCGGCTGAAAATCGGGAAGACGTGGAATGAGCTGCTCGCCAAGCCAGTCATTTCGGGCGATGCGTAACCCGGCAGAGCCGGGAATCCGAAATCCGCGGTTCAAAAAACGTCGCAAACCTGATCGTTTTTGAAGGCGATAGCGCGAATTCATTGGAAACGCCTTCGTGTCAATTCGTCAAATTCGTGGGAATTCGTGTTAGAAAAAGGCTGATTCGATTTTTCACGAACGATTCAAATTCTACGAATGAGTTGGATCGGGCGGGATCCCTGTAGGAGCTTGATCACCGACTCTCGTTTTTCCCATGACCGATCTCCATCCCAACGCCTGGTTCTGGTTCGTCCTGATCACCGTCCTGCTCGGGCGTGGGCTCGACCTGGTCGCCACCTGGCTGAACCTGCGCTCGCTTCGGCCCGAGTTGCCGGCGGCGATGGCCGATGTGTTCGATGCGGAGAAATACGCCGAAAGCCAGGCTTACACCCGGGCCAACGCGCGCTTCGGGGTGGTGGAGACGGCTTTTTCCCTGGTCCTGTTTTTCGTTTTCTGGCTGGCCGGCGGGTTCGGATGGCTCGATGGAATCGTTCGTGGCTGGAATCTCGGCGGCGTGGTGAGCGGATTGGTTTACGTGTCCCTGATTTTTCTCGGCCACTACGTCCTGACGCTGCCGCTCGAGCTCTACGACACCTTCGTCATCGAGGAACGCTTCGGTTTCAATCGGACCACGGTCGGCACCTTCATCGTGGATCAAGTCAAGGCACTCGCTCTCGGCGCCGTGTTGGGATTGCCGCTGTTGGCCCTGATCCTCTGGATTTTCGGAACGCTGCCCGCCGCGTGGTTCTGGGGTTGGCTGGCCATGACGGTGGTTACGCTCGTGCTTGCCTATGTGGCGCCGACGTGGATCATGCCGCTGTTCAACAAGTTCGAACCACTCGAGGACGGCAAACTCAAATCCGAGATTCACGCCATGGCCGGGCATTGCGATTTCCCGCTGCGGGAAGTCATGGTGATGGACGGCTCCAAGCGTTCCACCAAGTCGAACGCCTTCTTCACCGGTTTCGGAAAAAACAAGCGCATCGCCCTGTTCGATACCCTGGTGGAACGCCACACCACGGAGGAGCTGGTCGCCGTCCTTGCTCATGAGATCGGGCACTACAAGCGTCGCCACATCCAGAAGGGCATGGCGCTCGGCATCCTGACGAACGGGTTGTTCTTTTTCCTGCTCGGACGGGTGATCGAGAATCGCGGTCTTTTCGATGCTTTCGGGGTGGCGGATACCTCAATCTACCTGAGCCTGATCTTCTTCGGCATCCTCGTCCAGCCGCTCAGCCAGATCATCGGCGTGTTGGGAAACGTCTTCAGTCGCAAGTGGGAATTCGAGGCCGACTCCTTCGCCGCCGTCGTCACCAAGACGCCGGGCGCGCTGGTTTCGGCGCTGAAAAAGTTGAGCAAGGACAACCTCAGCAACCTGACGCCCCATCCGTTGAATGTTTTCCTCAACTATTCGCATCCACCCGTGTTGCAGCGGATCGAGGCGCTGGAATCAGAAACGGCAGGATGAATTCAAGGAGTCTCCGATCCGCATGTCCGAGACTTCTCTCTACCAGGGTGTTTTTCCGCCAAAGGCCCTCACCACGCACCAGCCTCGCAGGCCTTCGAAGAGGGACACAATCCCAATGGCCAGGAGTCCCATCGCCCAGAAGGCGGCTTCGGCACCCCACCAGCACCAGGCGGCGCCCGCCAGGCAGATCAGGCCGAGGGACAGGCGGATGATGCGCCCGCGGGTGTCGATATTGCAGCTCCAGAAATTCTCCGTCACGGAATCGGTTTCGCTCGAATCGCTCATGGGTCGTTGGATGGTGGGAAGGGGATGAAAACGTGAACCTTGAACCCACGTTTTTCCCCATTGATACGACGCCCGGGCCGGTCAGGGCTGACAAGGTGTCTCAAAGATCTTCGTCGACCGTTTCGTCGCGCTGGTAGATGGGAAGCTGCCGGTAGGGAACGGTGAAGGAGAGCACCATCATGGCGGTCCCGTAGGTGCCTCCGTTGCGTCCTTCCGACCAGCTGCCGTTGTCGCTCTGGCGGACGAGGTAGTGCTCGTACATCCAGTCGGCGTACTCCGCCCACCAGCGCCCTCCGAGTTGGAACATGGCCTGGGCGTTGTAGTAGTTGGCGTAGGCTTCGTGGGCGTTGTTGATGATTCGTTCCCGATTTTTCAGGATGTAGTCGCCGGCCCGGTAGGTGGAATCGGTCCCGTGAAACCCGGTCAACTCGAGGCAGAGCAATCCGCAGCCGGTCAGGGTTTCCGAGTGGCCCCAGGGATCGGTGTAGCCGAAGCGGCCCTCGGCCTTGTCATGGTTTCTCAGCACGTAGTCGACCGCCGACTTGATGGCATCGTCCGGCACCGGTGCGCCGTTGAGCTTGGCGGAACGCAGTGCCATCAGGGCCCAGCCGCTGCAGGACAAGTCGGAGTCGCGGGAATCGGGCTTGTATCGCCAGCCGCCCTGGTGACTCTCGTTTTTCGGCACCGCCTGGGCGGAGAGAATGAGCTTGGTCGATTTCGACAGGACGCGGTCCAGCTTTTCCTGGGTCTCCGCATCCACCATGCCGCTGCATTCGGATAGGAACAGGGTCGCGATATTGTGCGCATACATCAGGCCGTGCCCGGAATCGCCCTTGTCGAGCAGACCGTTGTAGTGCTGGCTTTCCAGGACGTAGGACATGCAGCGATCGAGATTCTCAGCGTAGAGCCCGTAGCCGGGGGTGTGGCCCGCGGAAAGAAAAGCCATGCCGACGAGAGAAACGATGCCGGTGGAACGCCCATAGGCGTCGTCATAGGTGCCATCGGAATTCTGGCTCGTGGCGAGGTACTCCAGGGCGGAATTCACCGAGTGCTCGACCGCTTCACGATGCCGGTCGAAGACATTCTTGTCGGCCTGTTGAGAACTGCCGAGTTGGGGAAAAACCAGGAGCGCCATTGCCATCCATGCCCCGATCGAGCCGGAGGAATGGCGAATCTGGGAAAGTGCGGAGAGGCGATTCATGGAAAGTTGGCGAGCTTCCGGAATTCGGCGGCAAGTCGACCGATCGCTATTTTCTCGCGCGGGGGCGCCCAATGTCAACGTACCGGAAACGGTCTGAATGGGGGTGAAGGGCAGAATTCGTCGGGATATCAATAAATCGACACGATTGAATCGATTAATCATAATTAATGAAAAAATTCAAAAATGAGATCGCAATGTTGCGAAAACTCATTTTATTCTTTTCTCGGTCCCGGAATTTTCATAATCTCCACGCCTTTCCCCCTTCATTTTAGTTTTCTAACTCCTCTCGAAATGTCAGAGCCAAGTTTACCCGGTTTTGAAGTCGATCGGTGGATTTGTTCCAGTTCGTCGGGTGAGCTGTTTCGTTGTCGGCGTGACGACGGAACGAAGCTTGCGGTCCGGCGCCTGAACGCGCTCGCGATGGATCGCGATTTTCTGCGCCAGAATCTTCGTCGTCAACTGGCCATGCCCTTCCATGGCGCGGTCAATCCGGTCTGTGATTTCCAGGTCGATGCGTCGCCCTACTTCGTGGCCTCGCCGTGGGTCGAGAATGCGGTGACGCTTCATGATCAGCCTCGACCCGATGATGAAGCCGAAGCCTGGGGACGCTTGCGCAAGCTGGTCGGCGGACTGGCGCATTTGCACCGGCATGGGGTCTGCCATGGCAATCTTCATCCGGGAAATGTCTTTCTCCTGGAACATCGGGACGCGCTTTGCGTGACTGACGCCGGTCCCGGTCTGATCGGGCGGGTTCACCACATCGATATCGGGGAGTCGGCGTGGTTCGCGCCGCCGGAGCAGCTTGAGTCACCCGAGTGTTGGGAGGACGGAGCCGCCTTTCGCTGGGATGTCTATCGTTTCGGAGTGATCGCCTATTTCTGGATCAACGGGAAACTGCCCAGAGGTCATGTCTACCGGGCCGCGCGGGAAGAAGTGGTCGAGGAAAGTGGGGGGCGCCCGGTCGCGGTCGATATAGGCACTCTTGCCCAGGATCTGCGGCAGTCTCCGACTTGCGTGTGGAATGATTCCGGAAACGTCTCTCGTGAATGCCTGCTCCAGCGGGAAATCGTCGACCGCTGTCTCTCGCTCGATCCCGATGACCGTCCGGTCGACATGCGGGAAGTGGCGGCCGAGTTCGAAACCCTGGACATTCGGTTCGCCAGCGAGGCGGCGGAATTGAAGATCCGCCGCACGATCGACGATGCCGAAGCCAGAGTCGCGGCCGAGAAGCGTCGTCAGGCGAAGAAGCTGGCTCGCGCCTGGTTGATCGCGGCCGTTTTCCTGGCGACGCTGGTGGTGACCTCGCTCTTGCTGGTGCGCTTTGTCGGACGCAGTCGCGGATTCCAGAATCGGGCGTCGGAATTGAACCTGGTGGTGCGTCATCAGCGGTCGCAACTGGAGGACTTCGATCGTCGCTGGTCGCAGACGCAGCACGAATTGAAGACCACCCGCGAAGCGGCCGATTCGGTGTTTTCCCAACTGGGTCCGTCCGAAAACCAGAGCGAGTCATCGTCGGTTCCGGCCGAGGGGAGCATCGAGCATGAGAACCTGGCGAAATCGAAGGAGTTTTTCGCCAAGGCGATCGCCGATTCCACCAACCCGCTCGACCGGGCGCGGGCGATGCACAACCTGGCGCACGTGGAACGGCGGCTCGGCGAGAGTGATCATGCGAGGAAGCATCTGGCCGAAGCGGTGCCGCTGTTCGAGGCGGTCCTGGAAGAACGGAAAACGCAGATCAGCGTGGTTCAGGATGTCGAATCACGGCTGGCGGATTGTCACGAATCGTTGGCGGGCGTAGTGGCTCACGATCCGTCCGAGGAAATGCTGCGGGAATTGACTGAGGCGGCCCGCTATCTGGAGAAGATGGCGGAGCGGCGGTCCGACGATGAGCAACTGAATCGTCGACGCCTTTCGATCGATTTTCGTCTGGCCCGGCAGCAGCATGAGCACCGGCTCTACGAGGCCGCGCTCGCCGGGTACATTTCCCTGGGGAAAAGACTGGAAGGCATGCGAGACGAATCGTCGGAGTCGCTGGCCCTGCTCCAGATGGTGAGCGAAGTTCAGTATCAGACGGCGCTCACCCTGCGGGCGCAAGGGAGAGATCGCGGCGCGGTCGACGCCTTCCTCGCGGCTCTGGAAACGATCGGGAAGGTAACGGCGGAAAAGGGATCGACCGGAGACGAGGATTGTCTGAAACTCGCCACCATCTATCTCGACCTCGGCGAACTTTTTCTCGACAGCAAGACTTCTGCTCCCACGGATGCGGAGGAAGTGTTCAACGAGGCCCTGCGACTGGTTTCGCCGGTGGCATTTCGTCGCCCCGGTCATCTTGAAACAGCCATCATCCTGGCCAGAACCACGGCTCACATCAGCGCCATCGAGCAAGCTTCGGGAAATTGGACGGAAGGCTATCGGAGTTCCGTTTCGGGTATCGAAAAACTCGAGGCCGCTCTCGGGTCCGATCCGGAAAACCTCGACGGCCGACTGACCCTGATCGAACTGCGTGCCTCGCATCTCGATTTCCTCAAATATCAGAAAAACATCGCCAAGATTGTGCTGGCCAAGGGTTTGGAAATGGCGCATGAGGTACATGAAGAGGTGGAAAGCCTCGATCGTGATCTCCCGGCCGGAATTCGGCAATCGGCCCGTGAACGGCTGGTGCTCGTGTACGATGCCTACGGCAAATGGTGCGAAGAACTCGGTGAACGGGAGCAGGCCGCCTCCTGTTTCGATCGCGCGAATCGCGCTCGCGAATTGCTGGCGAGTTACGAAATCGCTCCCTCCGCGCAGAACGCTGCCGGCGCGGAGGCGGTGGCTTTCTGATCGACTTGCGATGACGGCGTTGCGGGAAGGTGCGGGGTGGCGCTTTCGGATTTTCCCCATAAGATGCCGCTTCGTTTTAGTCTGATGAAAGCTTCCGTCTTCCTACCTTTGTTGCTGATCAACCTGGCCATCGGCATCGCCTTCGCTGACGAAAATCGATTGCCCGCCGACGAGCACTTTCGCGTCGAAACGGTCGCCGGCGGATTCGTCGACGCGATGGAACTGGCGGTGGCGCCCGATGGCGGCGTTTTCGTGGTTGAACGAACCGGAGCCTTGAAACGGATCGATCCCGAGAGCGGAACGATTGTCGAGATCGCCCGATTGCCGGTGGAGGTTCGCAAGGAAGAATACGCCAGGGAATCCGGGCTGCTCGGAATCGCGCTCGATCCGGCCTTCGCCGAGAATGGGTGGCTTTATCTTTTCTACTCGTTGCCGGGACAGTCGATCCAGCGCCTTGCCCGTTTCACCTATGCCGATGGAAAAATCGGCGACGAAAAAACGGTGCTGGAATTTGCCCACGATCGAGAGAATGCCGTTTGTCACGAGGGCGGTTCACTCGCCTTCGGTCCGGACGGGTGCCTCTTTCTCTCCGCGGGAGACAACACCTGTCCCTTCGAATCGAACGGCTACGATCCCATCGACGAGCGACCCGATCGACATTGGTACGATGCCCAGCGCTCGGCCGGCAACAGCAACGATCTGCGCGGTGGAGTGCTGCGGATTCGCCCGACAGCGGAGGGAGGCTACGAGATCCCGGAGGGAAACCTGTTTCCACCCGGTACACCCGACACCCGCCCCGAAATCTACGCGATGGGGTGCCGCAATCCGTTTCGCATTTCCATCGATCGACGCACGGGATTTCTCTACTGGGGTGAAGTAGGACCCGACTCGGGTGCCGAGACCGAGCGTGGTCCCAATGGGTTTGACGAGATCAACCAAGCCAAGAAAGCCGGCTACTTCGGCTGGCCCTACTTCGTGGCCGACAACAAGGCCTATGCCGATTTCGATTTCGCCACCGAAACCGTGGGCGCCAAATTCGATCCCGCGGCACCGGTGAACGATTCGCCCAACAATACCGGCATCAGGAAGTTGCCGCCAGCGACTCCGCCGCTGTGGTTCTACCCGCGTGCCTCGGCCTGCGCGGGACCGGTTTACCACGCGGCCGATTTTCCCGAAGGGCCGAAGAAACTGCCCCCGATCTTCGACGGGTGCCTGATCGTCTACGACTGGACCAGCGCCTGGGTGCGGGTGATCAAGCTCGATCAAAACGGCGACATTGTCTGGAACGAACCCTGGCTGGGGCGGCATCTTTTCATTCACCCGGTCGACATGCAGTTCGGGCCGAAAGGCGAACTCTACCTGCTCGAATACGGCACCCCGTGGTATGACGGCACCGACGGCAAGTTGAAGAAGATCACCTGGTCCGAGAGGCCAATTCCCATCGACGTCACCGCGGCCGATCCTCGGATGACCGGGCTCGATCTCGAGCATCCCGGCGCCAAGCTGATCGGAAAAACGACCTGTCTCGCCTGCCACACCACCCAGCAAAAATCGATCGGCCCCGCCTACAAGGAGGTGGCCAAAAAATATGCCAACGATCCCGAGGCCCGCGACCGTCTCGCCCAGAAAATCCTCACCGGCGGCCAGGGCGTCTGGGGCCCCATCCCGATGCCTCCACATCCGCAGCACAACATCGAGGAAACCGGCCAGATGGTCGATGCGATCCTCGGGCTGGCAAAAAAGGGGGAGTGACGTTTTTCGTAGAGGCGACTTCACTCGCCTCCGGGAATCGACTGAAGTCGATTCTACGTTCTTGTCATCTCGTTGGCGAACGGGGTAAGCTCTATGCGATGAGGAAAATTGCGTTGGGTCTATTCAGCATGTTGACCTTGTTGGCAGGCTGTGACCGAAGATCGGAATCGTCGTGGTTAGACATTGAGATTCGGAGGCCTCGGCCAATTGTTGGATTTTCGCCCGCAGAAAGAAAGTTTTTCTTGCCGGAGCGAAAGGAGAGCGAAGTCCATGAAGGGTATGAAACGTGGTATTTTGTGGTTGCTCCGGTCATGCTCATTCAATCGAATCTGCCATCATTTAAGAGCGGTGGGGCGGTCGACCCTTTCGCGTCTCCGGTTTACAGTGAAGCTCCGCGTATACTTAACCCCAAAGAGATGCTCGAGAGCTACGGCATTCAGTTTCCGGAGGACAGTGCAGTGAAATATGATCCGGGAACGATGATCCTAGAAGTGACCAATACGGTCGAGCAGTTGGAGTTGGTGGAAGCAGTGACTGAATCGATTCGAATATGTGGAGAATCACAGATTTACCATCGGATTGAGATTCTGGAATTGCCTCTTGTTGATGCCATCAAACTGGAACGAAGTGCGGCATCTCATTTCGATCATAGGGCTGAGTGGAAGGTGGCGCGTGATCTGTTACGGCTGGGGAAGGCTCAGTTGGCAGATTCGTTGGCCATCATCGCCCGGTCGGGACAGAGAGTGCATTTCGAGAGTGTGCTGGGATCTTCCGTAGTTGAATCTGGGCTCTCGATGGAGGGGGGGAGACTAAGTCTCGATCTGGATCCGGTGATCGGCGGGGACGATTACATGATCGATGTCAATTTGGCGCTCGAATGGAGTAAATCCGACGCCACGCATTTCTCTCCTAAACAGGAGCCGGCTCGAATTGAAACAACCATCACCACCGCGGATAACTCATTCCGCCTCATCGGTGCCTGGTCTTCTGGGGCGGCGAAGAATAATCGTCGCTTTCTGGCTTTTCTGATCCCGTCGATTCAACGAGTTAGGAACTGGTATGATTAAGGTCGTCGCAATCTCGGGGCGCTTGAGGTGGAATATCAGCTTGGCTGCGTTGTTTGGGCTGCTTCTGGCTTCGAGTTGCTCGCGAATAGCCCCTGAAGACGCGGTGCGGGACCTCAAATCACAAAGGGAGTCACAGTCGCTTTGGGAAGAAGATCCTCAAACGGGACTCGCCACGGCTACTTTTCACATTCCGGGAGCTCGATTCGATAGTTATCTCTGCCAACCGGGGAGCGGTTCGGATCCCTTCGCCGAACCTGCGTCAAAAGAACAGATGACCCCCACGCAATGGGTGGAATCGAGGTTCGGCGCCCCGATTCCCGAAGGTGGTACAGTTCGTTATGATCGCGAACGTGAACTCCTGACGATTACACATGAGAAGACAGTATTGCCGCTGATTCAATTCATCCTGCAGAGCGATGCGGGAAACGTCGACGTGGTGAATTGTCGGCTTGAGATATTCCAGGTTCCGGCTTTGCTCGTGCTGCGGCTGGAGGAGAGTGCCGCAGAGGGTTTTGATCATAGACCGGAATGGGAAAAGCTTCGGGAATTAATGCGAAAAAATCGAGGTCGTGAAGACTTTCGAATGGTCAGCGCGCTGACGATTGTGAGTCGATCTGGAGGGAGGGCAAGGATTGCCTCGGGAGAAGAGGTTGAGTTTTTCGAGAAATACGAATTAGAAGAAACAAAGGAGCCTCTCACTCCTGTGGCAAAATTTGCGCGCCGGACAGTTGGGACGTCTCTCGAAGTCGAACCGTACGTCGGGGGGGACCATCGGACGATCGATATCGGTTTAGAAATGGAACATCACACCGCCGATCCAGTCGAAACCCTGGAATCGGTCCGCGTCCGGGGACTGAGGGATAGCATACCCACGCCAGTAAAAAGATTTTCAGCCGTTTCGTTGAATACTCAGCTCACCGTGTCCGCAGGGCAAGCCACGCTTTTGGGGAGTTGGTGGCCGCGTGGTGACGTTGAGGCAGAACGGTTGAATCTGAGGCAGATCGCATTTCTCATTGTCGATCTTCAGAGCGAGGTGACTCGCTAGACAATGGTTCTTTTCGTCTTCCGAGAAAAAATCACCGGCAGGGATGCCGGTGTCACATTGTCTGCCACTTCCGAGCCATGCGGTGCATGGAGGCTTCATCGGTGTAGTCGCCGAGACTTTCGAGCGGCACCCAGGCGAGGTCGTGGGATTCCTCGGTCACGGTGAATTCGCCTTCGCCCTCATGCCGGATCGCGAAACGGACGTCGTAGTGAAAGTGTTCGGGGATTTCTCCGCGGGCGGGGATCGAGTGGATGTCGAGATCGAAGATGTCTTCACCGACCGGCTCGAGTGGATCGAGCCCGGTTTCCTCCGTGGCCTCCTTCAGCGCAACAGCGAGAATGTCGGGATCGCCGTCGGCGTGGCCGCCGGGCTGGACCCAGATGTCGAGCTTGCGATGGTGGGTGAGCAAAACGGAGTCGCCGGGCGCATTGACAATCCAGGCGGAACCGGTGACATGACCGCTCAGCTGGGAGCGCAGGAAGCAATCCTCGTGGTCGCGGATGAAGGCGCGGAAGCGTTCGGTGACCTCGATCTCTTCGGGATGTCGGGCGGCGTATTTGGCGATGGCTTGGATGAGGGGATCTCGGTGCATGAGTGGGCTGTGTCCATGGTGGCGAAGTGGGAGATCGTCAAGGCGGCTCTGGGTCAACAGGGTTAGGTCGCGGACCATACAGGGTTGAATCGCGCCCCGTTGGGAAGCTCAGCGGGGCGAAGCCGGTGAAATCTCGCGCCGCGTTTCGGCGCGCTGTTCGCTTGGCAGGCGGGAAGGTTGTGATAGGCTCGGCGTTTCCCCCTTTTTTTCTGACGCCCATGCCTCGCTCGATGAATGCCGAAAAGGTGGCGACCCGGTTCCAGGTGCCGGGCCGCCTGGTCGCCTTGCAACCGATCAACAGCGGCAATGTGAACGACACCTACCGGGTGATTTTCCGGACCACGTTTTCCGAGGAGCAGTTCATCCTGCAGCGGATCAACAAGACAGTGTTCAAGGATCCGGCGGCGGTGATGGCGAACATGAAGGCGGTGACGGACCACGCCCATCGCCGGATCGAGGAAGAGGCCGGGGAATCGGACCGGATCTGGCAATTGCCGCGGGTGATCGCGGCGGACGACGGACGCGATTTTGCCATCGATGAGCAGGGCGAATACTGGCGGGCGTTGTCCCTGATCGCGAGTGCGCGCAGCTACGAGAGCCTGAATACGCCGGAACACGCGGTCGAGGCGGGCGTGGTGCTGGGTCATTTCCAGCGCATCATCTCCGACTTTCCGGCCGACCAGCTCGAGGACACCCTGCCGGGATTCCACATCACGCCCACCTACCTGGCGCAATATGATGCGGTGCTGGAAAATGCGGAGGCGCGACAGCGGCTCGATCATTCGTCGGAGGCGCGGCGCCTGGCGAAATTCGTGGAGGCGCGCCGGGATTTCGCCTCCATCCTCGAGGATGCCCGTGAGCGGGGAGAGCTTCAGCTGCGGCCGATCCACGGTGATCCGAAGATCACCAACATCATGCTCGACAATTTCACGGGGAAGGGCACCAGCATCGTGGATCTCGACACGGTGAAGCCGGGACTGGTGCACTACGATTTCGGTGACAGCGCCCGGAGCAGCTGCAACCCGGCGGGCGAGGAGAGCACGGACCTCAGCCAGGTCTTTCTGGATGTCGACCTGTTTGAAGCGCTGGTGCGGGGCTACCTGCGGGAGGCGGACGCCTTTCTCACCGAGGCCGACCGGTTTTATCTCTACGATTCGGTAAGGTTGATTGCCTTCGAACTGGGTCTCCGCTTTTTCGCCGACTACCTGGCGGGTGATGTCTATTTCAAGGTCAACTACGACGGTCACAACCTGAACCGGGCGCGGGTGCAACTGGCGCTTTGCGAGAGCATCGAGGCCCGGGAATCGAAGATGCGCCGGGCGTTGGAAGAACGCCGTCCCAAACACTGATCGGGGGCGAGAATCGCGAGGGGTGAATCGGTTGCCGGAAAGCCCCAAAGCCCGTACATTGCCGGGTTGTCCTCACGGGCTGCCGTCGTCTTCAGGAACCCCCGATGCCCGAACGCTACGAGATCAAAGGCAAGATCGCCCGAGGCGGAATCGGGGCGATCTATCGTGCCTTTGACCGGGTGATGGGGCGCGAGGTGGCGCTGAAGCGCTTGTTGCCACTGGAAGAGACGCACCTGAACGAGTCGGCAGACGAATCGCTGCAACGCGAGGCGGCGGCATTGGCCCGCTTTCAGCACCCGAACATCGTCACGATCTACGCCTTCGAAGAGGACGATGACGGTCCCTACGTGGTGATGGAACTGGTGGAAGGGGAGACGCTCAAAGAGACTGTCGAACGCGCGGCGTTGCCGGTGGACGATTTCATCGAGCTGACCCTGCAGATACTCGATCCGCTGGTGGCGGCGCGGGATCTCAATCTGCTGCACCGCGATATCAAGCCGTCGAATATCATGCTGAGCTGGCTGGCGACGGGGAAATTCCAGATCAAGGTGCTGGATTTTGGGTTGGCGAAATTCAGCCAGGCACCGTCGACCCAGACGCTGGATCAGACCGGGTCGTTCCTGGGATCGATCGATTACCTGGCGCCGGAACAACTCGAACTGGAGCCGCTCGATCAGCGAACCGATCTCTATTCGCTGGGGTGCGTGCTGTATTTCTGCCTCACTCAGAAACCGCCGTTCGAGGGCGACAATGCCGCCAAGACGATGCGGAATCACCTGTCCCACCAGGTCACGGACATCGGCGAAATCCGCCCCGATCTGCCCGAGCCGATCGCGGACTGGTTGATGCGAATGATCAGCCGCTATCCGAACCAGCGTCCAGCCGACGCCCGTGCGGCGCTGGAAGAGCTGCAGGCCGCGCGGCGGGGCGAATCTCGGCCGAAAGAGCCCGAGCCGGCGCCGGAAAAGAAAGCCGAGGAGCCGTTGCCGGTCGCGATTCGCGTCGATGACACTCCCAGGGCGAAGGTGCCGCCGGCAAAGACAAAGGCCTCCGGCACCCGCCCGCACCGGCCGGGTTCCGCGCCGGTGAGGCGACCCGCGACGGGGCCGGTAAGAGAGGGGTCGCAGCCCGTTCGTCATCGCACCCAGCCTCAGTTGCGCGTGTCCGCCGGGGCCTCGGGACCGGTCCGAAAGCCCCGGCAGGACACGGGTCCCCGCAAGTCGATTCCGAGACCCGAGCCGGAGAAGGTGTCGAAAGGCAAGATCTTCGCCATCGTAGGGGCGATCGCCTTGTTGCTGATCTTGTTGGTAATCCTGCTGGTCAATCGCGAAGAAACTGTGGAGGAGAATGAGGTGGCATCCTCTTCGCGCGCGTCCGCGGCTTCTCAGTCGACCGGCGCGCCGGTTCCGTCGATGCCGACCTTGCAGAACCCGAAGTTGGACAGCAGCAAGGCACCGGTTCCGGAGGTCACGGACGGATTGGTGGCTCATTTCGCGGCGTCCGATGCGGTCTACGGACCGGATTTCAAGACCATCGCGAAACCGGATGAGCGCGTGACCTGGTGGGGAAATCTGGACGGAGACGCCGCCGCCGATCACCTGCTTGCGGTTGATGCTCGCAATCAGGACAGGGGACCGAAGCGAGTCATCGCGACGCCTTCGGATTACTCGGAATTGGCGCGGGGAATCGACGTGCTGGATTTCGATGCCCGTAGCAAGCTCGGCTCGCGGGGACGCACCGATGTCGCCGAAAAGCTGTCGGGAACGGCGATGACCTCGATCGTGGTGCTGCGATCGGATGTGGACCGGGGTGGGGTGTTGCGCTTTGAGGCCGACGAAATCGGTGGCGTGCTGAACTGGGACGCGCATCCCGATGGTTACCTCTGGCGGATGTTCAAGGGCTCGTTGCGACCGACGATGGTCGCCAAGATCGGTCGTCTGCGAAACCGTTTCCTCGTCGTCACGCACGTCTGGAACGGAGAGAAGGTCGAACAGCTGAGTTACCTGAGTTTTCCCGGGGGCGTTCACTTGCTCGCCGCGGCTGGTGACGCGCCATTCAAGGAGACGCCGGTGCACCGCTACAGCATCGGCGGGATCTCCGACACCGCTCCCACCTTTCAGGGGCAGGTGGCCGAGTGGCTGATTTACGATCGCGCACTGTCCGACGAGGAGCGGGAAACCGTGGCTGGCGCCCTGGCGGATCGCTACCTGAGCGATCGACCGGTGGTGATCGATTTCATCTCGCCGCTGCCCAACGGACAACTCCCTCCGCCTCGGAACCCGGAGGCCAACGCCACCACCCGGGCGCCTGTGCCGCCGGTTACCGAAGCGCTGGTGGGGCATTTCGCGGCGTCCGATTTCACCTTCGGCAACGACCTGCGCCACGGGGCGCGACTGGGACAACGCGTCATGGCATGGGCCAATCTTGCCGAGGGCAGCAATGCCGATCACCTGTTGGCCTACGAGGATGGCCGGCCGGAAACCTCTCCGCTGCTGGCGGAGGTCGATTCGACCGAGGCGGCGGAATTGAACGGAGCGCATCGGGTGGTTCGATTCGGTTTCGGGGAGATGCTTGCCGCTCGCGGCACCACCCAGATTCAGTCGACGCTGAGCGACGCCGCGCTTTCCTGCTTCCTCGTCATGCGAACCTCCACCGAGCTGGCGCCGGTGTTGCGGATGAACACCGAGACGCTCAATCCCGCGGCGGGAATTTCGCTGCAGCCGCGCGGGTTTTCCGGTTTCGTGCGGGAAGCGGACGCCTGGAAGTCGGTTGCCCTGTCCGCCCAGAAAAATCATTTCGCCATCGTCAGTCTGGTGTGGGATGCGGAAAAAGGGACCCATCGAATGTTTCTCAAGACGCCCGACGGAAAATCGAGCGCGACCAAGCCGCTCAAGACGAACGTCAAATCCCTTCGATTCAACGGCTACGAGTTGGGGCACATTCCGGCGGGGCGCACGGACACGAAGCTTTTTCAGGGCGATGTCGCCGAAGTTCTGATCTACGGAAAAGCTCTCAACGATCGTGATCGCAAAGAGGTCGAGGATCATCTCTACGAGCGCTACTTCGCCAAGTGACCGAGCCCCAGCCAGCCAATCCGGAGATCGGAGGAAAGGCTCGGGCGGGCAAATCGTTCGCCGCCACCTCGTTGAATCTTCCCCTGACGCCGTCGCGGATCGTCATGCTCGTGGCGTTCGGGCTGACCACCGTTTTTTCCGTTCCGCTTCATTGGCACTGGGCTGGCTTCGCGACCGGAGCCGTGTGTCTGGGCCTGCTGCTTCGGGACGCCGAGTCGGCCGTGCGGCGTCGAATGGGGGTGTTGTTGGGATGCGTCGCCGTGCTCGCGGTCACCGATATCAATCCCTCCACCCGACTGGCGAATTTCCTTCAGGTCGGGCTCCCGTTTTTTCTCGTCATTTTTCTCCCGGCACTGATTCTGGGGCGCACCGACCCTGGCGTGATTCGCTATCGATTCTGGCCGCGGATCTGGCGAAGGGCGGACATCATCTACACCATCCTGTCGGTTCCACTGGCGTGGGGAATCCTGAAATTCTACTGGTCGATAAATCCGGATCAATACCTGCAATGGTCCCTGCCGCCCGAGCCTGACGCCGGCGAGATCAAGCGCCTGTTTGCCGGCATCAACGCGGTCGGCATCTGGGATGAACTCTTCTTCGTGAACACCGTGTTCGCCGTGTTGCGGAGCCTGTTCCGGTTTCCCGTCGCCAACGCGATCCAGGCGGTGGTCTACACGTCGGTACTCAACGACATGGCCTTCATCGGCATCGGACCGCTCATCATTTTTCCCTTCGCCTGGACCCAGGGCAGCATGTTCGAGAAATCGGAGAGCCTCCTGTGGGTTCTCATCGTTCACCTCGTCGTCGATTTCTTCCTCGTCGCCGCCATCGTGCACAGCTACTACCCAAGCTATGGCTTCGACTTCCTCTGGCGGCACGGGTTTTGAGCGATCTGGGATCTGGGATCTGGGATCTGGGATCTGGGATCTGAACGGGCGAACGGGCGAACGGGCGAACGGGCGAACGGGCGAACGGGCGAACGGGCGATTTGAATCTGGTCGCGTAGAGACCGTGCATGGTAGCCGGGCGTTTCAACGCCCGGTAGGCTGTTTCAGAAGAATGGGCGTCGCGTGGCGACCGCTCAATCCCAGAGATAGTTCAGATCATATTCCACGCCATGTTTCTCCAAAAGCGTCACCAACTCCTCCTCGAATGTCCGATGACGATGATGTTCGCGTTGATTGGCAATATAGGTGGCAACCTGGGCCGCGTTGGACAAACTGACGGTGAAGGCGGCGTACCCATCCTGCCACGCAAAGCGTCCCGCCGGCATCAGGCCTTCCTGATTGATTGCGTGGGAGGCGCCCCCCTTCAATTGCTTTATCGCCTCGGACACGGACAGGGTCTTGGGTAGGTCGATGAGCACGTGCACGTGGTTCTCGATTCCACCGGCTCGCCGGATGTGCATTTGGTGACGCGTTGCCACTTTGGCGAGAATCGCCCAGACGGACTCTTCGATCCTTTTCCCTCGCCGCTACGGGCGTTGAAACGCCCGGCTATCATGCATGGTCGCCAGGCGACCCGGCTTCAGTAAACCGTGAACCACTCCGCCAATCTTTTCCCAGGGAAATCGCTTCGCGGTCCTGGCAGTGGACCTGGCGGGAATGTTTGTTCCCGTCACCCCGTTCACCCCGCGCGCTGAAAACGATCCGGCTCGGGTATTCCATCATCCAAGTTCGTCCGGTTGGTATATGAAGGCAGCCCTGGAACCAAAGTAGGGAACCGGCCATTCGAACCCAAAGAAAAACCTCCCCGCCAGCGAACTGACGGGGAGGCATCGTCTCCAGCCTTGGTCAACCACCGGCGGGCGATCAGGCCCAACCGGCGGAAGAGATATTTTCCTTTCGGGAAAGTTTCGATTCGTTTCTGAATCTGGAAAGACAATGCATCAACGCGTTGTGATCGTCTGCGCGTCCCTTGCTTGAGACTGCGCGCCGATTGTGAAACGGCGAAAAAGGCGGGGAACCACGATAAGGCGGGTGGACGGCGCGCGCCGTTTGCGTCCAGAATGCCGCCATGCACTCGATCAAGCCCTCTTTGGTCCGCGACTTGACCCTGTTCGGTCTGATTTTCCTGTCTGGATTGGCGCAGTCGTTCGCTGACGAGCCCAGGCAATGGCAGGTCTATGATGGTTTCTCTCCGGAAGGCTATGGCCGGCACCTGGTATTCATTTCAGGCGACGAAGAATATCGGTCGGAGGAAGCGCTCACCCAGTTGGCGAAGATCATGGCGGTGCGCCAGGGCTTCAAATGCACCGTGCTCTATGCGCAGTCGCCCGATCAGCCGGGAATCGTCAACCCGCAGGTGCTCGACAACATTCCCGGCCTGGAAGCGCTGCGCACGGCGGATCTGATGGTCATTTTTACGCGGTTTCGGGCGCTGCCGGACGATCAGATGAAGGAGATCGAGGCTTACCTGAACAGTGGCAGGCCGGTGGTGGGATTACGAACCGCGAATCATGGCTTTCTCTTTCCCGAAGACTCGAAGTGGCATCGCTGGAGCTGGAAATATCACGGCAACAACGAGGCTTGGAACGAGGGTTTCGGTGGGTTGGTCCTGGGCAGCTGGTTTTTCAGTCACCACGGGTGGCACGGGCACGAGAGCACCCGCGGGGTGATCGAGAAGGGGGCGGAGAAACACGAGATCCTCCGTGGGATCGAACCCGGTTCCGTCTGGGGAGCCACCGATGTATACGGAGTGAAGGAACCGATCCCCGGTGAGGACATGCAGGTCCTGCTGCGCGGCGAGGTGCTGGAGGGAATGGAACCGGATTCGAAACCGCTCGGCAAGGGGCCCTACGAGA
The DNA here is from genome assembly GCA_020439945.1 of Verrucomicrobiia bacterium. Lineage (GTDB taxonomy): Bacteria > Verrucomicrobiota > Verrucomicrobiia > Verrucomicrobiales > DEV007 > JAEUHH01. The sequence goes on along the minus strand of JAGRPB010000064.1, from coordinate 245 downwards.
AGGCGCCCGAGTATGTGACTCAGGGCAGCAATGATAAGAACGATCCGATGCAGGCGCTGGCCTGGACGAAAAGCTATCAGCTGCCGGGTGGTCGCGAGGGGCGGGTCTTCACCACCACGATGGGTGCGTCGGTCGATCTGCAATCCGAAGGCACGCGGCGGCTGATCGCGAACGGGATCTTGTGGTGTCTCGGGATGGATATTCCGGCAAAGACCGACGTGGCCCTGGTCGGCGACTACCAGCCA
>JAGRPB010000063.1 GCA_020439945.1 Verrucomicrobiia bacterium | reverse complement strand
TGAACGACTGGCGCGAGCACATCTGGCAAAAGCAGGTGACGCGGGTGTTTTCGCTGAAAAGCGCGACGGATCAATTGCGCGAGATCGAGTTCGCCCCCCGACTGGTCGGCGACGATCTGTTGTTGGTGCTGCGCGATGTGACGAACAGTCACCAGGCGGAGGAAGCGCTGCGGGCGATGGAGCTGAAATTCAGCGCGGTCTTTCAGCCAGTGGAAACGGGCATCGCGCTGGTGGATCGAACGGGACGGTTTCTCGACACGAACCCGGCTTTCGAGGAACTGCTGGGCATTCCACACCACGAATTGCGCCGGATGTCGCTGGCGGATTGCGTGGCGTTCTCGGACATCGAACGGATCCGCGCGGCGGAAGTCAGCCTGGAATCGCCCGCGACGAAGTCCGAATCGGAAGACGATGAGCCGCAGGAAGATCAGGCGGTGTTTTCGGGCGAAAAGGCGATCCATTTTCGTCCCCGGGAAGGCGACACGATTCCCGCCGAGGTTCGGCTCTCAGTGGTCTGCGGGCCACTGGGGCAACGCCTTTACTCGATCCTTCACGTGCGCAGCGACGCGGCGACGGGTCGCGGATTCGAGCAGAGCCGGGCGCAGCATCGCGCGATGCTGGAGGCGATCCCGGACCTGATCCTGGTGCTGGATCGCGAGGGCACGGTGACGGAACTGATGCCGGCCAACGGAGGCGACTGGCGCGGCGTGGTGGCGGACGCGAGTTGGGAAGGCCGGGCGATCTCGGAGATCTGGCCGGCCTTTGCCGAAGCGGCGGGCGACCGTATTTCCGAGGCGATCGATGAAGCCCGGATTCGTTCGTGGCGATTTACCGAAACCTCGGACGACAGCCGCGAGGTTCACTACTCGGTGCGAGTCGCGCCTTGTGAGGGAGACGGCGCCGTGGCGGTGGTGATGGACGTCACCGAGGAAGCCGAGGCGCGTGAATCCTTGGTCCGGCAGGGTCTCGCTTTTCGCCATCTCGACGAGGCGATCCTCGTCACCAACCTGCGCGGCCGGATCACGGATTTCAACGCGGCTGCGGAGCAGATCTTTGGCTATCGACTGAGCGAGATCGCGGGCGAAGGCCTGGCGAAACTCTACGCGGAGCCGGGTCAGGAAAAGGCGCTGAATTCGGAAATCTCCACGGCGCTGAATGGATCAGGGCGCTGGCAGACGCGACGGACGTTCTTCCGGAAGGACGGAACCTCTGGCGAGGCGGACATCGTCTTTCTGCCGGTGGAGGAATCGGGCAGTCCTCGCTCACTGCTGGGCATTCATCGGGAGGTGACGGAGCGCTCGCCCGACACCGATGCGGCAGAAAAAATGCAGCATCGCTGGCGGAATCAGCTCCAGGAAATCAACGGCCTGATGAGCCTGGAACTGCCGACCCTGGACGCGGCGGAATCGGCAGCGCTGACGAAAATGCAGGCTCGCCTCAAGGTAATCAGCCGACTTCATGAGCTGGCGGAATCGATCGAAGCGCCGGTCGACCTGGTGCCATTTGCACGTGCTCTGGCCGCGGATTTGCGACGGATCAGTGGACCCGAGGCTGATCAGCGCGCGCCACTGCTGGAAGTGCGGGCGGTGACCCACGGAGACGCGACCGAACCAGCGAAGGTGATGACCGATTTCGAAACCGCGACCACCTTTGGCCTGCTTTTCGCGGAGATCGCGCTCGGTTTGTTTCGATTGGAAAATGAGGGGCCCGCCTCGAACGGCGTGCTGACGCTCGGTCAGTTCGAGGGCCATCCGATCGTCAATGCCGATCTGCCCTACGAAATCATGCCGACGCTGTCGCTCCCGGTGCTCAAGCTGCTGGTCGAGCAATTGCGCGGAAGTCTGAAAGTCAGGAACGAGGCCGGTCGGGCGAAGTGGATTTTGCGTTTTCCGGCAAAACGATGACGCGAAGTGCGTGCATCCCGCGTAAACTTTGGGCATAGTGTCGCCGGTCGCTTTCGAGTCCGGACGACCAAGCAGTTCGATGAGTGACGATCCCTCCCAGAAGCGACCAGAGCCGGCCGGACTGCGCGTGCTGATCGTGGAAGACGACCGGATCGTGGCGAGCGATCTGCGATCGACCCTGGAACGACTCGGTCACACCGTCAGCGGTCCCGCCCAGACCGGCGAAGCGGCTCTCGCGCTGGCGGAAAAACGACGACCCGACCTGGCGCTGGTGGACATTCGCCTGTCGGGCGGGATGGACGGCATCGCTCTGGCGGTGGCGCTCCGGCGGCAATTTGACACGCCAGTGGTGTTCCTGACCGGGTATTCGGCAGACGCGATCTATGCCCGAGCCCGGGAGGCGAGCCCGGCGGGCTACCTGAGAAAGCCGTTTTCCGATGGTGAACTGGCCGCCTGTCTCGAAGCAGCGCTGGAACACGATCGCGTTCGCCAGGCCCACGCCCGCCGCGCGGAAGCGCTCCGGCACCTCGTCGAAACGCTCGACGACGCCGTGTTCGTCTCGGAACTCGACGGCCGCATCACCCTGATGAATCCGGCCGCCGAATCGCTCACGGGTTGGCCGATCGGCGAAGCCACGGGTCGTTCGCTGAGGGAGATCGCGCCGCTCCAGCCCAACGGGGGCAACGATCCCGATCCCGACGCGCCACCGGTTTCGCCGCCCGCCTTCCGCGAAATGCGCCTGCAGACTCGCGCTGGGGACTCCGTGATCGTCTTTGAGCGCTCGACCCCGATTCGCACCGAGTCGGGCGAAGCGGTCGGCCTGATCAGCGTGCTGAGAAGCGCGAAACCATCGGAAACTTCCGCAGTCGGTACCGAGCCTCCCTCGCGTGGCCCCGCTTTGGCCAAAGCGACGGAGCTTTCCCAGCAACCGGCCTTTCGCGAAATGCTCGGACGCCGCGGCATGCGGGCTGACGATGTGGAGGCTCCGGTCGGTGGCGGTTTGTTTTTTGACGAGGTCGAAGATGACGGAACCGTGCCGCCTCCCGGAGGTGCCGACGGCGATGTTTCACCGCTCGATGAAATTGGAGATCCGCTTCTGACGCTCAATCCGGACGGCGTCATCACCTACGCCAATGCCGAGGCGCTGGTTTATTTCGGCGGCGCGGCACCGCTGATCGGTCGGGAGTTCTGGGCCAGTTTCGCGGCAGAGGCGAAGGCGCAATATCACGGCGATTTCCAACGCGCCATGCTCGGCGGGCGTCGGCACCACTTCGAATTTCACGATACCCAGCGCGATCGCTGGCTCGACGTCAGCCTGTATCGCTCCGGCTTGGCCGGCGACGGCGGACTGCTGGCGCTGTTTCGCGACATCACCTCGCGCAAGCAAGCCGAGGCAGAAGGCGTTCGCCTGCAACGTCTCGAAGGCCTCGGATTGTTGGCCCGCGGTTTCGCCCATGATTTCAACAATCTGCTCACCGTTCTCATCGGCAGCCTTGACCTCGCCTCCGAGCGGTACCCGCGCGACGTCGATTTCCGCGAAGAAATGGGCAACGCCACCCGAGCCGCCGAGGACGCGCGCGACCTGGTGCAGCAACTCCTGACGTTCGCCCAAGGTGGTCGTCCGATCCGTGAAGAAATTCGGCTGGCCGATTTGTTGAGAAACCTGCTTAGTGGTCGCCGTCACGATCATCCCGGAGTCCGCTATCAGTATCAATCGAGCCAGCCCGACCTGACCGCTTCGGTTGACCGACGGCAGTTGACCCGACTGATCGAGAATCTCGTCACCAACGCCGAGCAGGCCATGCCCGACGGCGGCGTGCTCATCGCTCGCTGCCAGAAAATTTCGGGCGCGGAAGCCAGCCGACTGCGCAACGCCCCGGCGCCGGCGGAGGAGGATCACGTCGTCATCGAGATCATCGATACCGGTCGCGGGATGAGCGAAACCGAACTGGAGCACGCCTTCGAGCCTTACTACACGACCCGCGCCGGCGTGAACGCCAGCGGCATCGGCCTGACGGTTTGTGAATCGATCGCAAAAGCCCACGACGGCTTCATTCTCCTGCAATCCAAGGAAGGCCGCGGCACCATCGCCACGCTCTGCCTGCCCGTTCACGAACGCGCCGCATCGTGGCCGGCGGAACTGCCGAAGAATGTCTTCATGCCGCGCCAGGTCGACGAAGGAAAACTGGTCGAGTCCAAGCCAACGGCGAGCGTTTCCGATTCGGCTGAGGAAGAAAACTATCCCAAGCCCTCCGGCGGCCGCATCCTGGTGCTGGAGGACGACGGCCTGATCCGTCGGCTCATCGCGGTGACCCTGCGCCGCGATGGTCACGAGGTGGTGGAAACCGCCGATGGCCACGACACCGTTCGGCTTTACAGCGAAGCCATGGAAGCCGGAAGGCCTTTCGATCTGGTGCTCAGCGACTTGACGATCGAGCACGGTCTCGGCGGGGTCGAGACGATGCGGGCCCTGCGCCAGATGGATCCCGATGTGCTGGCGATCGTTTCCAGCGGCTACTCCGACGCGCCGGCGATGGCGCGACCCGACGCGTTCGGTTTTTCCGCCGTGTTACCGAAACCGTATCCGCCGAGGGAACTTCGCACTCTGGTCAGCGAAATGTTGAAACGTCGGAAACGAAGCAGCGAGGATGCCGTCTTTCCGGCTTGAACGAAGCGCCGAATCCCACCAAGCTCCGAAACCATGGATTGGTATTACGCCAACGAACGCGACGAGCAGGTCCAGGTCTCGGAGGATGAACTGAAGCGACTCGCCCAGACCGGCGCCCTCAAGCCGGACACCTTCGTCTGGAACGAGTCGATGGACGACTGGAAAGCCTGCCGCCTTGTGAAGCCCGAGTGGTTCACCAATGTGGCAACGGCCCCCAGTGTCGGCACGGCTCCGGCGACCGGGAGTGGAATCCTGCCAGCGCCGACCTCTTCCGCCCCCGGCGATCCCACGCCCGTGCTGCCCCGCCGGCAAGCCGTTCAACCGACCGACGGACTGGCTTTGGCGAGCCTGATCTGCGGCATCGCGGGACTCGTTTTCATGGGCTGCTACGGCGCCGGATTTCCCATTTCGCTCGCCGGAGTGATCTGCGGGCACATGTGCCGCAAGCGACTCCTCAGCGAAGGCAACACTTCCAGCGCCGGACTCGCACTCGCGGGCATCATCACGGGCTATATCGGACTCGCCTTGATCGTCCTTGCCCTCCTGGTCATCGGTCTCTTTTTCGGATTCGCGATATTCGCCTCGGAAATGGCGCCCGCTACCTCGACACCGTGACCGAATCTCCCCGGGTCGATTCCGAATCGACGAGAATCTCCTGCGGCTCGCCGAGATTGGCCGGTTGGGTGTCGAGCAGATAGAGATCGATCACCGCCTTGACCCGCGCCAGGTACTCGCGCATCCGGGCCCGCACGCTGTCCCGGAAGCTGACCGATTTGCCGCGCAGGGCGATGGCATCGAGTCCCTTGCGGTCGGCGATGAAAAGGGCGCGCGGCACGTGAAAATCGTCCGAGATCACGGTGACCCGGTCGAGCCCGTAGATTTCGCGGGCCCTGACGATCGAATCGAGCGTGCGGTGCCCGGCCACATCGGGGGTGATGGCGGTCGGCGGCACCCCGAGATCGACGAGGCGCTTGGTCATGTCCCGGGGCTCGTCATAGTACTCCTCGCGGTGCCCGCTGACGAGGAGATGGCGCACTTTGCCCTCCAGATAGAGCTTGGCCGCCGCGGCCAACCGATTGTCGAAATGCGGATTCGGCTGGTCGGGCGCGATGTGTTTGGAGGTGCCCAGGACGATGCCGACCGGCGTCGCGGGAATATTTCCCACCGAAGCGTAGACCCGTTCCCGAGTCGAGATGACCACCCAGAGATTGCAACCCAGCAAAGCCACCACCACCCCGAGAAAGGCCATGAAGATCATCCGGAACAGGCAGGCACATCCTCCTCGTTTCGGGGTCTTGGTTTCGGGCGTCGACGGTGAAGACAAGTGATCCGGGGGGAGAATCGGTTGAGAAAGCCCGCGAGTCCGGCGACGGTGGCGCGCTTCGCGGGCATCCTAAAAAATCGCATCGGCTGTCAGAATTTCCATAAGGAATGCGTCTCATGGCGCGTCCCCTCCGCGAAAACGATTCCCCTCCCATGAAAACCGTCCTCCGGGTCTTTTCGTATCTCAAACGTTATCCGCTGCTCGCATCGGCCCAGCTGAGTTGTGCCATTCTCATGACGGTGCTGGTGATCGTTTACCCGGAGGTGACGAAGAAAATCACCGGAGAGATCATTCCCGCCCGCGATTTCGACCGGCTCCTTCCGCTTTCGATCCTGGCGGCGACGACGTTTTTCGCGACCAACCTGTTCAACGGGTTGCGGATCATCCTGAACAACACCTTCGAGCAGAAGGTCATCTTCGACATCCGTTCCGATCTCTACCGAAAGATCCAGCGCCTGCCAATGCGGTGGTTCGACAACAAGCGGACCGGCGACGTGATGACTCGCGTGACCGAAGATGTCACCGCCATGGAGCGCGTCCTCATCGATGGCATCGAGCAGGGCCTCGTCGCCGTGCTCCAGGTGCTGGTGGTCGGCGGCTACATGTTCCTGTTTCTCGATCCGAAACTGGCGGCGGTGGCCATGATCCCGATGCCCTTCCTCGCCTTCGGCGCCTGGGCCTACACCCGCACCGCGCCCGAGCGGCACCGCAAGGTTCGCCGCACCACCAGCTCGATGAATTCACTGCTCCACGACAACATCGACGGCATTCAGCAGATCAAGACCTACACTCGCGAGGAGTCCGAACATTCCCGTTTCAACGAAGCCAGCAACAAGGTGAGGGAGGCCACGCTTCACCTCATGCGCGTCTGGGCCGCCTACAACCCGAGCATGGAATTCTGCCGCAACGCCGGCTACGTGCTCGTGCTCGGCTTCGGCGCCTGGAGCGTCATGCAGTCTCCGGATCCAAAAGCATTGGAGGAACAGACCGGCATCCTCATCGCCTTTCTTGTCGCGCTGAACATGTTTTACGAGCCCATCACCCGGCTCAACCAACTCAACCAGATCATCCAGGCCGGACGCGCCGCCGGTGAGCGCGTCTTCGAGATCGTCGATGCCGAGGAAGAGGTCGGACTCGACGGCGGAAAGATCCTCCCGGAACCCGTCCGCGGTCACGTCGTCTTCGACCAGGTCCGCTTTTCCTACACCGAGCGAATCGCCACCCTGAAAGGCGTGACGCTCGAAGCTGAGCCGGGCCAGACCGTCGCCCTGGTCGGGCACACCGGCGCGGGCAAATCGACCATCATCAACCTGCTGACCCGATTCTACGAATACGACGGCGGCTGTATCAGCGTGGACGGCATCGATATCAAGGACCTGCGCAAGGACTCGCTCCGAGGCCACATCGGTTACGTGACCCAGGAGAGTTTCCTGTTCAATGGCACCGTCCGCGAAAACCTCCGGCTCGCGAACCCGGACGCCAGTGACAATGAATTCTGGGAAGCGCTGGACATCGCCAACGCGCGCGACTTTGTCGAAGCCCTGCCCGAAAAGCTCGAGACCAACGTCGGCGAACGCGGCGTGAAACTCTCCGTGGGCGAAAAGCAGCGCATCAGCATCGCTCGCGTGGTGCTGAAGAACCCGCCCATCCTCCTGCTCGACGAGGCCACCGCCAGCGTCGATACCCAAACCGAGAAGCTGATCCAGGCCGCGCTGGAACGGCTCATGACGGCCCGGACCAGTTTCGTCATCGCCCACCGGCTTTCCACCGTCCGCAATGCCGACCGGATCTACGTGCTCGATCAAGGCAAGGTCATCGAAGAAGGCACCCACGACGAACTCATCGACCGCAACGGCGAATACGCCCGCCTCTGCCGGACCTCGCTCATGGTCGAGGCGGAAAATGAGGCGTTTGCCTGAGGGTGCATGTCCCTTTTTCTGTCTCGAGAATTCGACGCTAGAGCATTTTTCGTTATACTGTAGCCGGCGGGTCTTTGGGAGACGGCTACGTTTCCACGGTAGACGTCCCTTTTACCGGATCGCCGCGTCCCATCGGGACGCCTGATTGATAGCCCGGTCCTTCAGGGCCGGGAACATGGTGGGGCAACGGAGCCTGGCGTCCCATCGGGACGCTTCAACCACCGTTCCCATTGCTGGGTATCCCGCCAAACCACGCGAACATTCGTCCCGATGGGACGAGAAAAAATGGTGTTCCGACCCCCGGCCCTGAAGGACCGGGCTATCAATGGTTTGTCCCGAGGGGACAAAAGAGTGGCCTGGCGGAACCGTTCTCTTGGAGTGTTTTCGGTCGCATTGTCGCCGTCCAATGGCCATCTGGCGGCCACGATTTTCTTTTTTCGCTCTAGTTCCGAGGTAGCGAAACCGCCTCCGCATAATCGAGTTCGCCGGTCCGGCCGTCGTAGTACTGGAACACCACCTGTGGGTGCGGATAGGCCACCCAACGTTTGCCTCCCAGCTTTTGCGGCATGTTGAAGACGTTGTTCACCTGGACCATGGCGTAGTGCGGGTAAAGACGCTCCAGCCGATCGAGATCCGGCAGGACGTAGCTGCTCCAGCGGATGTCGCATTCGCGCGGACCAAACTGGAACTTTCCGGTGGCGGGGCGATCCATCTCGTCGTTGAAAGGCACGTGATTGACGCTGTTGTGCGGACCACAGCAGAACTCCCAGATGGTGTCGGTGATCTTGATGGCGAAACTGTTGTGCAAATCACCGGTCATCACGAAGACGGGCTTCCCGATCTCTTCCCAGGCTGCGATCAACTGCTCGCGCTCGTCGAAAAAGGCGGTCCATGCCTCCTCCTTGTTACCGGCGGCCTCGAATCCACCCGCGCCGCTGTGGGGAATCATGAACGGAACGGTGGAGACGATGAAGAAGAAGTCGGCATCGCTGTTCTTCATCGAGTTCAGCAACCACTCATGCTGAGGTTTGCCGAGCATGGAAATGCCCTTCTTGTCGCGATGCTCGGTGTCATGCATGTCGCGCGAGCCACGGGTGTCGAGCAGGTAGAACTCGGAATTGCTGACGCGGAAATGGGCGTAACTGCGGCGACCGATGGAATACGTGACCGTGTCGGTCACCTTGGCCGGCATGTGCAGGCGCAGGGTGTGGGGATCGACCACCTCGGAGATGCTGTAGACGTAGGAATTCGGATGACCGAGTTCCGACTCGTCGTAGCGGAGGTCGTTTTCCCCGGCCTCGGGAGTGCCCCAGTGAACGTGAAGGTTCAGCATTTCATCGAGCGGCAGCTTGGTGAAATCCGTGTCCTTGTCGACCAGCAGGTCGCTCCCCTCCTCCATCTGGCCGCGAGACACGTGAATGGGGTGATCGTAGACGGTGGGATTGGCCCAGCCGAGATAGTTGTAGAAAGCGTAGGTGCCGATGTCGCGAAATACGGCGCGGCGATTGCGGCGGCCCGCGGTTCCGGCGCCCCAGATGTCGTTGACCAGTTCGTGATCGTCGAAGGTGAAGTAGCTGGGCACATTCCGGTGCCACTGCGCGAGGGAAACGCCCCGCTCCAGGTAGAGGCGATAGTTTTCCCAGACACCGACGACGGAGGGCATCAGGTCAACGACCCGCGGAACCTTGTCGATGCCGCACTCCAGCCGCCAGGCTTCGGCGGGAAAGTCGCGCAACTCCTCGTAGAGCCAGTCGCCATTCATGATATGGAAATGGGTCTTGCCGGCCCAGTCACGATTCAGGTTTTCGTAGGTGCGGATGCGATGACCATTTCCGTGCAGCGGATTCTGGTTGGCACAGCAGCCGATCTCGAAACGGAAATTGAAAAGCCCCTTCGGATTGTATTCAGGATTTCGCACATCATCGGCATCGGGCAGCGTCAGGAAGGAGCCCGGCAGACCATAGGGACGGTCGTGCATGTAGATCTGGTAGTAGTAACGCTGATCGCTCTTCAGATCGGTCAAGGTGAGCGTTCCCGTGTTGTCATCCTCGATGTGGGTCACACCCGCCTCGGATTCCTGATCGAGCACGTCTTCCTGGGTTCCGTAACGAACCCGGAACTCGCCGGGGTCGGAAGTCCGGGCCCACACTTCCACGCTGTGCGCGGTGGGATTGCCGAGCATGGGTCCGTGAGTGAGGCGATTCGGATCGCGCTCGGCTCGAAGCGTGATTGCCAGACCAAAGGTGCACAGAAGCACGAAGGGGAGCGTTTTTTGCATGGCCCGATGGAACCGTCTGGCCGGGCGATTGTCAACGCGCACGGAGTACCGTGAGGCCGGGACTTTTTGCCTTGCCTGATCGTCGCCGGAGCCATTGGCATCCTCCCGCGAAACGCAGGTAGGTCACCGTGCGTCCGGGAGGCGCCAGAGTTTCCCCAACAACGCGAACATCTCGGGGTCGTGCTTTTTCAGTTCGGCACGATCGAAGGGGAAAAAGTCGTTCGTCCCGAAAAAAGCTTCGCTGCATTCCGCGAAATATTCCATCGGGTTATTCATCGCGTAGGCAACGCCAAAGGTGTTGGGACGATCGCCACCGTGCCTGCGTTCGACCTTGGCATAGCGACCGCTCATTTTCGCGTCCTCGAAAGCCCGTTTCACTTCGGGATTGGCGTAGCCCATCGGGAGAAAACGGTCGTGCCAGGCATGCGACAGCTCGTGCAGGACGAAATTCGGCATGCGGTCCCATTCCTTTTCAAAAATCTCAATATTGGTGAACTCCACGCTTCTGGCCATCAGGGGATCGCGCCCGTTTTTACGCAACCAGTCGATATTGGGATGATAGGCCGCGTTAGGCGTTTCTCCGGGATAAGGCGGGGAGAAAAAGAGCGGCACCTGGCGCAATTTGGCGACATCGGCCGAGGGCAGGATCTCGACGATCTCGGTCAATTGAGTCCGAAGGATTTCCAGGGCGCGGTCGGTTTTGGCGGCGTGCTTCGCCTCCCGCAATTGGGGATGAATGTGGAGTGTCCAACCGACCACTTCGATCGTTTCCCGGGGTTCCTCCGCCGCCATCAGGGAGATTGAAGACGTAGCGATGAGCATGATGGCGAGCAGGGCGCGGAATGGCAGAGACATGGGTTTGCTGGTGCGGAGTTTTTCCTGATTCGAAAGGTCGAGTAAAACTCTAGCGAAGGGTGGCGCCAGTGACTATGCCAATCCGACAGCGTTCACTGCGAAAATGGGCAAGACGAGGGCGTTATCTTGAAGCTTGCATCCATGATTCCCCGAACCTTCCAACGCATCACCGCAATTGATTCCCACACGGGCGGTGAACCGACCCGCGTGATCGTTGAGGGTGAGGGTGAACTCTCCGGGGGCACCATGGGCGAAAAACGTGCCGCGTTTTCCCGCGATTTCGATTGGCTCCGCACCGCGTCCGTCTGTGAGCCGCGCGGCCACGACGCGATGGTCGGCGCGTTGCTCTGCGAACCGGTGGCTCCGGACTGCGTGACCGGCGTGATATTTTTCAACAATGTGGGAGTCCTGAACGGCTGTCTCCACGGCACCATGGGGGTGGTGGCCACCCTGATGCACCTCGGACGTATCGAACCCGGCACGCACCGCATCGACACGCCGACGGGAGTCGTCACTGCCACATTGGACGCCTCGGGTCGCGTCGCGGTGCGCAATGTCCGGTCCTTCAAACACCTCGCCGCGGTGACGGTCGAAGTGCCGACTTACGGAACGGTGACCGGCGATGTCGCCTGGGGCGGCAACTGGTTTTTCCTGACCGATGCGCCGCCGGATCTCGCGATAGAAGCGACTCGGATCGAAACGTTGACCGATTTCTCCTGGAAAGTGCGAAGCGCCCTGAGCGTGTCGGGAATCACGGGAGAGGCCGGCGCCGAGATCGATCATGTCGAGGTCTTCGGGCTTCCGGTCGACTCGGCGCTGGCCGACAGCCGGAACTTTGTCCTCTGTCCGGGCCGAGCCTACGATCGGTCCCCCTGTGGCACCGGTACCAGCGCGAAACTGTCCTGCCTTTTCGAATCCGGAAAACTGGAACCGGGACAGGTCTGGCGTCAGGCGGGCATTCTGAATTCCGTTTTCGAGGGTTCGGTCGAACCCGCTCCCGAAGGCGGGGTCTTTCCGACCGTAACCGGCTCCGCTCACATCACGGCGGAGATGCAGCTACTGATCGACCCCGCCGCGCCCTTTTCTCTCGGCATACCCTCTTCACTCGGCGAATCAACCCTGTTGAGTCCTCGCCAAAACCGCCAATCAACCAACCTGTTGTGATGAACGAAACTCCAATTTTCCAGGGCGTCATTCCCGCCCTGATGACTCCGTGCGACGCCCGCGGCGTGCCGAATTTCGACGAACTCGTCGCGACGGCGCGGCATCTGATCGAGATCGGCATGCGCGGCGTCGTTTACTGCGGGTCTATGGGCGACTGGCCGCTCCTGACCGAGGAACTGCGACAGGAGGGCGTCGCTCGACTCACCACCGCCGGCATTCCCGTGGTGGTGGGAACGGGCGCCCAGAATACCCGACTCGCCGCCGAGCACGCCGCCCATGCCCGTGCGGTCGGAGCGGCGGGACTGATGGTCATTCCCCGGGTACTCTCCCGCGGAAGTTCGGTCGCCGCCCAGCGAACGCATTTCGCCGCGGTACTCGAGGCGGGTGGCCATCTGCCGGCCGTCATCTACAACAGTCCCTATTACGGATTCGAGACCAAGGCGGACCTCTTCTTCGAATTGCGACGAGAGCATTCCAATCTCGTTGGATTCAAGGAATTTGGCGGCGCGTCCTCCCTCGACTACGCGGCCGAACACATCACCAGCGGCGACCCGGAGCTCACCCTGATGGTCGGCGTCGACACCCAGGTCTGCCACGGTTTCGTCAACTGTGGCGCGGTCGGAGCGATCACCGGTGTTGGCAACGCCCTGCCGCGCGAGGTGCTGCGCTACGTGGAACTCTGCCAACGGGCCGCCGCGGGCGATGCCGCCGCCACCGTTCTTGCGCGGGAATTGGAATCGGCGCTGCATGTCCTCTCCCGCTTCGACGAAGGCCCGGACCTGGTGCTCTACTACAAGGCGCTGATGGTCCTGGAGGGTCACACGGCCTACGAACACCAGATCAATCCGAACGACCGGCTTTCTCCCAGCCAGCAAGGATTCCTCGAGACGCAGTGGCGGCAGTTCCGCGACTGGTGGTCCCAGTGGCCGGGACGGGACGATTGATCCAGCCGCCGTGGCCCTGATGAAAACCGAAAGCACGACGCTCGTGATCGGCGGAGGCGTCATCGGCCTCTGCTCCGCCTACTTTCTGGCCCGGGCCGGCGAGCGCGTGACGGTCATTGATCGCGATTCGACCCGGCGGGAGAGCTGTTCGGATCGCAACGCCGGCATGGTCGTGCCCAGTCATTTCATCCCGCTCGCGGCGCCCGGAGTGATTTCCCAGGGACTGAAATGGATGCTCGACCGGCGCAGCCCGTTTTACCTGAGACCGCGACTGGATCGGCGCCTGGCGGTCTGGCTGTGGCATTTTCTTCGACACGCCAACCGGCGGCACGTCGGCAATTCGCGAGAGTTGCTTCGTGACCTGAGCCTGGAAAGCCGTTCTCTCTTTGGTGAACTGGCGGAGACCTTGGGATTTGAACTGGTTGAACGGGGCCTGCTCATGCTGTGCCGGAGCGAGGCCGGACTGCGGGACGAGATCGAGGTGGCCGAGGAAGCACTCCAGCTGGGCATCGAGGCGGAAGTATGCGAACCGGAACGATTACGCGAACTGGATCCGGCCGTGGAAATGGACGCGCTCGGCGGTGTCTGGTATCCGCGCGACGCTCACCTTGATCCCACGTTGTTTCTGGCGGCCCTGCGGCGAGGCATTCGCGCCTGTGGAGGCGAATTTCGCGATGACGAAATCACCGGTTTTTCCGCGAACGCCGGTCAGTTGGAAGCGGCACAATGCAAGTCCGGGGAGAGACTGGGGGCGAATCGCTTCGTGATCGCCGGTGGTGCCTGGACCCCGGCGCTGGCCCGCCATCTCGGCCTGGAGCTCCCCATGCAGGCGGGCAAAGGCTATTCGTTCACCCTGCCGACGCCCGCGCAACTTCCGGCGCTCTGCTCACTTCTCAAGGAAGGCCGGGTGGCGGTCACTCCGATGGGACCCTCGCTCCGCGTCGGCGGCACCATGGAAATCGGCGGGAACGACCTGGGCGTGGATCGTCGAAGACTCGAGGGCATCGCCACTTCCTTCTGTCGCTTCTTTCCCCGATTTTCGCCACGCGATTTCGACAACCTGGAGCCGTGGGTCGGCCTCCGTCCCTGTTCCCCCGACGGTCTCCCCTATCTCGGAAGGACGCCGAGATTTTCCAATGCCATTATCGCCACCGGTCACGCCATGCTCGGCCTCAGCCTTGGTCCCGTGACCGGCAGACTGGTTCGCGATCTGGCTCTCGAAAGTGTTCCCACCGATGTTCGGATCGCTCCGAGCCGTTTCTGATTGGATCAATCGAAATCGGCCCGCAACACCAGTCGATGGGCGGGTTTCTCCGAAGAAAGGCGCTCAAAAGCGCGATTGGCTTCGGACATTGGCATGATCTCGGTCTTCGGCGCGATGCCATGTCGGCCGCAGAACTCCAGCATCTGGTTCACCGTGGCGGGACTTCCCAGGGGCGAACCACTGATCGAACGCTGTTTCTCGAGGAGCGTCGACACGGCGCACTCGACCTTGGGGGCGGCGCCGACAATGTGGAGCCGGCCTTTGGGTTTCAGCGCGGCCAGGTAAGCTTCCCAGTCCAGCTCGACATTCACCGTCACCAGGATGAGATCCAGGGTCGATTCCAGTTTCCGGATCGCCTCGGAATCGCGCGAACTCACGTAGTGATGCGCACCAAATCCGCGGGCCGCCTCTTCCTTTTCGGGACTGGATGAGAAGGCGGTCACGTCGCAGCCCCATTTGTTGAGAAACTGGAGCGCCATGTGGCCGAGTCCGCCGATGCCGACCACGCCCACCCGATCGGTGGGCAGGACACCGCATTCCAGGATGGGATTGAAAACGGTGATCCCGCCACAGAACAACGGCCCCGCCGAGGCGATATCGAGTGCCTCCGGCAGCGGCGTCGCCCAGAGCGCCTGGGCCCGCACCTTTTCGGCAAAACCGCCGTGACGTCCCACGATGGTCTGGCCGACATGGGAACAGAGATTGTGGTTGCCCGAAAGGCATTCGTCGCAGACGCCGCAGGATCGCGAATACCAGCCGAGGCCGACCTTCTGCCCGAGTTCGAGATGAGTCACGCTCTCGCCTTTGGCGGCCAGGGTGCCGACGACTTCATGGCCCGGCACGAAGGGATACCGGGACTGCATCCAGTCGTTTCCCCACATGCTGAGATCGCTGTGACAGAGCCCGCAGTAGGCGACATCGATCTCGACCTCATCGGAACCGAGTTCTCCCGGATCGAAGTCGATCAGGGAAAGGGGTTCTCTGGCGGCGGAGGCGGCGTAGGCTCGGATGTTCATGACTGTGAATACGACGTGGGATCGAAAGGGAGATTACCGAAAAATGTGACCGCAAGGAGTGTGCCCGGACAGCCGGCATTTGATTTCACGAGCGAATCAGCGAGGCTCGATTGCCTGCTCCATGAAACCCGCCCTCCTCGCCCGCCTCCTTTGTTCCTCGATCGTTTTTCTTATCATCCTGGGAATTTCCCATTCCCACGCGGCCGACTACCGACCGGCCGGGATTCAACCGCCCGAACCGTTGCGCGAGTTTCGCGGCGCCTGGGTCGCCTCGGTTCACAACATCGACTGGCCGTCGCGAGCCGGGCTCTCGCCCTCCCAGCAGCGGGCTGAACTCGTCTCGCTGCTCGATCTCGCCGCCAAGACGGGGCTCAATGCGATCATCCTCCAGGTCCGTCCCGAGGGAGACGCCCTCTACGATTCCAAGATCGAGCCCTGGTCCTACTGGCTGACCGGCCAGATGGGAAAGGCGCCCTCGGACGGCTACGATCCCCTCGCCTTCGCGGTCTCGGAGGCACATCGCCGTGGGATCGAGTTGCATGCCTGGTTCAATCCCTTCCGCGCCCGGGCGACGAAATCGGTCTCCGCCTCCTCGAACCATCTCAGTCGCACCCACCCGGAATGGCTGCTACCGGCCGGTTCCCAAACCTGGGCCGATCCAGGCCTGCGACCGGTCCAGGATCGGGCCATCCAGGTGATGGTCGATGTGACCAAACGCTACGACGTCGATGCCATTCACATCGATGACTATTTCTATCCCTACCCGAAAAAGATCGGCGGGAAAATGGTCCAGCAATTCGATGACTCTCGGACCTACGCCGCCTACCGTGCGGCTGGAGGGAAACTGGAAATCACGGATTGGCGGCGAGCGGAGATGAACGGTTTCATCCAGCGCCTCTACGCGGCGATCAAGGGAACCAAGCCGTGGGTGAAATTCGGCATCAGCCCCTTCGGTATCTGGCGACCCGGCTATCCCCGCGGCATCGAAGCCGATCTCGATTCCTATGAGCACATTGCCTCCGACGCCCGTACCTGGCTGCACGAGGGCTGGCTCGATTACCTTTCGCCACAGCTCTATTGGCGCATCGATGACCGCCCGCACAGTTTCTCGGCACTGTCGAAATGGTGGAACGATGAGAACAGCAAGGGCCGTCACGTCTGGCCCGGAACCGCGTCGAGCCGAATCAAAAGTGACGAAGATCCCGGTCGTCCCGCCTCTGAGATCGCCCGCCAGATTGTCGTTACCCGGGAAACCTCGTCGACCAGGCTCGGCGCCGGACATCTTCACTGGAGTTTTGCCGCCATCAAATCAGATCGAGGCGGGCTGCGCAGCCAACTGGCGCCCCTCTATCGCACCGTCGCCATCCCTCCTGCCTCTCCCTGGCTTGCGCCGCCCCAAGGCCCGCCAGCTCCCCAACCCTCGATCCAGATTCGCGAGGGACGCGCCGTGGTCATCTTTGGCAAACCCCAAGCCAACGCCCGCTGGCGTCTGGTGCAAGCCCGACCCCAACCCGGCGGCGAGTGGTTTACCCTCCGTCTAGCTCCGGGTGGCGCTCCGGAGTTGATGCTTCCCGACGCGCCTGCTGAGATCGCCGTACGTAATGTCGGATACGCCGGGCAACTTTCGGAGGCGGCCGGTTTTGCGCGATGATTTGCGCTTGTTCCCGCCCCGCGGGTCGAATCATGCTTCCTCCTCACCACGCAGCTTTTTCATGAAATCCCCTGCCCTGATTCTTGCTCTCTTTCTCACTGTCGCCTCCGTCCACGCTTCGGAAGACTGGCCCTTCTGGCGCGGACCGAACCGTGATGGCTCGGCCGATCCGAACCAGGATCCGCCGGTCGAGTTCGGCCCAGAAAAAAATCTGAAATGGTCGGTCGCCCTGCCCGGTCGCGCTCACGGTTCCGCCACCGTGGTGGGAAATCGCGTTTTCATCGCGACCGCCGACGAGACCAAGCAGATCCAGTCGGTTCACGCCTTCGATCGGGAAACCGGCGCCTCTCTCTGGAAAACCGAGGTCCACGTTGGCGGTTTTGTTCAGAAAACGAACAAGAAGGCCTCGTGGGCTTCCGGCAGTCCCGCTTGCGACGGCGAACGGGTGTTCATCAACTTCATCAATGGCGATGCCGTCGACACCACCGCCCTCTCTGTCGAGGATGGCAAACGGCTCTGGCAGACGAAGATCACCGGCTACACCGTTCACCAGGGTTACGGCTCGTCGCCAACGCTCTGGAAGAACCTGGTGATCGTATCCGCCGACAACAAGTCCGGCGGTGCCGTCGCCGGGCTCGATCGGAAAACCGGGAAGATCGTCTGGAAAAATGAACGCGCCCAGTTGCCCAACTATGCCTCCCCCGTCATTCTCGAGGCGGCCGGAAAACCGCAGCTTTTCCTGATCGGCACGGAAAAGGTATCGAGTTTCGATCCGCTCACCGGTGAGACCAATTGGGAGATCGACGGCGCCACCACCGAGTGCGTCTCGACCACGGTTACCGACGGCGAGCGCATCTTTTCCAGTGGCGGTTACCCGAAGAACCACGTCGCCGCCATCGCCGCCGACGGGTCCGGCAAGGTCGTCTGGGAAACCAACGACCGGGTCTACGTGCCCTCGCTGCTGATCAAGGACGGCTACCTCTACGCCGCCATGGACAGCGGCGTCGCCATCTGTTGGGATTCGGCCACCGGCGAGGAGAAATGGAAGGCCCGCCTCGGCGGCAACTTCACCGCTTCCTCCGTCCTCGTCGGGGACCTCATCTACGCCCCCAACGAGTCCGGCACCCTCTACGTCTTCAAGGCCAGTCCCGACGGGCTCGAGGTCGTCGCGGAAAACCAACTAGCCGGCGAGATCTTCGCTACCCCGTCGATCTGCGGGGGCGAGATCTTCCTTCGCGTCGCCGATTATAGCGGAGAGAATCGGAGCGAGCGCCTGGTGTGCTACGGGAATCCCTGAGCGAACGTTCCGGACGCCGTCGCCCAGGTTCAGTTCCTTCTCACCTTCATCAATCCCGCCACCGCCTCGGCGAAGGCCTGGCCGATCGGGCCCATGATCCGGGCGGAGCCGAGGTAGTGGAACTCGGCATTGGAGACGCTGTTCTGGAGCAGGTCCCGTTCGCTTTTGGAAAAGGTTTCCGCGTAGCGTGCCTCGACCTGTTTCCGGATCTCGTCGCGACCGAGGTTCCCCTCCTTCTGGAGTTTCTTCTCCTCGGCCTTGATGTCCTGTTCGCGTTTGCGAAGGGCGGAGACCTCCTGGTCCCAGTAGTTCTCGGTGAGAACGGCGGCGACGTTGCCCTGGAACTCGGGCATCACCGCCGGTGCGGCCATCGCATCGCGGAAGCCCTGGTGGGTGGAAAGGTAGCGTTGCTGGTCGGGACCGTAGAGCTTGGTGGGTCCGTTGACCCCGAGCACTCCGATCACGAAGGGCAGCTTCGGCGCCGAGAGATCCTTGCGAACATCGCGAATGAACTGCGCCATCAGCTCGCTGTATTTTCCGTAGCCGCCCGGCTTGTCCCGGTCGGGATAGGTGCCGCTGTCGACCATGTCGTTCCAACCCTGGAACCAGACGAAACCGGCCAGCTCGTAGCCCGCTTTCGGATCATACTCGGGACAGACCTTCCCGGGATCGGCGAGCACTTTCCGCACGTGATCCATCATCAGCCGGTAGTAGTGGCCGGTGGCCTCGGCCTTCTCCGCCTTGATCTGGGCGAGGCCCTTGCCCTGCTTCTCGAACCGCTCGAGTTGCTGCGCGCTGAATGCGTAGGGCTGCGCACCGGGAGGTCGGAAGTCGGTGTGCAGGCTCTTGCCACCCCAGGCCGTCTTGATGATCAGGATGGGCTGGTCGGGCAGGAGCTTCTCCATGGTGATCCCGAAGGTGAATTCCGGCCCGATCTTGGGACCACGCGCCTCCGCTCCGAACCCGGCGGTGAGTTTTCCGATCTTCTCCGCCTCGGAGGAACCGATCGACGAGATCCAGACCCGCTCACAGACCGTTGCATTGCCGTCCTCATCCTGCATCTCCTTCAGGAGCGGCGCGGTCTTCGGATCGAGCGCCATGCTCCCGAAGGTGCTTACATGAGCATGGCCCTGCATGTTCGACTGTCCGGCAAGAATAAAGACTTGGAGCGGCTTGTCCGCGGCGACGACCGGGCGGAGCGAGTTCAACGCCAGGCAGATGATGGCGAGGATGAGCGAGACACGAAAACGGGAATGCAGGGGAGTTTTCATCAGGAAAAAGCACTTGGGTCGAATCGTCCGGCAATCAACTCGTCGCGGGTCGAAGCTCGCGTAGAATCTCCCGAAAATTGGGGATTCCTGTCAACCACGGGAAACGGCCAACACCGCTTGCTCAATCTCATTCATTGGCTCCCGGTCCGAGCCCCACGCGAAAAAAGGGCTGGCGTCCCGCTACTTTCCTCCGTGACACCACGCCATTTACTCCTGACACTGACACGCCCCCCATGACACGCAGATTTCTTCTCCTGATACTCTCGCTGACTTTTCTCGGCGGACTCCCCTCGCACTCCGCCGAAAAGCCGAACTTCCTCCTCATCGTCGCCGACGATCTCGGGTACTCGGATCTCGGCTGCTATGGCGGGGAAATCGAGACGCCGAACCTCGACCGGCTCGCCGCCGAAGGAGTTCGTTTCACCCAGTTCTACAACACGGGGCGCTGTTGCCCGTCTCGCGCCGCCATTCTCACCGGTCGCTATCCTCACGCCGTCGGCCTCGGTCACATCACCCAGGACATCGGACAGCCCGGCTACCGGGGACACGTCTCGGAGGATGCCCGCACCATCGCCCAGGTGCTCGCGCCGGCCGGGTATCGCTCCTTCATCTCCGGGAAATGGCACCTGGGCACGGACGATCCCACGAAACACGGGTTCGAGGAATTCTATGGCACCCTGGTCAGCGCCAAGCGTTTCTTCGATCCCGATCACCTCATCCGGTTGCCGGAAGGACGGGAGAAGATCACCTTTCCCGAGGGCGAATTCTACGCCACCGATGCGGTGACCGACCACGCGCTCCAGTTCCTGGGTCAGGCCCGGGAAACCCCGGATCGTCCCTGGTTTCTCTACCTCGCCTACAACGCGCCGCACTTCCCGCTCCAGGCCTTTCCCGAAGACATCGCGAAATACGCCGATCGCTACCTCGAGGGTTGGGACAAGCTTCGGACCGAACGACTCGCCCGCATGAAGACGTTGGGCATTGTCCCGAAGTCCACCGAACTGACCCCGCGGTCGCCCTACTGGAACTACGGGGAGACCGAGACCGGCATCAACCCGGCCTGGGATTCGCTGCCCGAACCAAGGCGGCTCGATCTCGCGCGCCGCATGGCCATTTTCGCCGCCATGATCGACCGGATGGATCGACAGATCGGGCGGGTCATGGCCGACCTGGAGAAGGCGGGCGAAATGGAAAACACGGTGCTCGTTTTCCTCTCCGACAACGGCGCCTGCGCGGAATGGGATCCGCGGGGTTTCGATCACCAATCGAGCAACGACAACGTCCTCCACGAGGGCGCGGCGCTCGATGAGATGGGTCGGCCGGGCACCTTCCACAGTTTCGGTTCCGGATGGGCCAACGCCTCGAACACCCCGTGGCGGCTCTACAAGCATTTCAACCACGAAGGCGGCATCAACTCCCCCTGCATCATTCACTGGCCGGCGGGTCTCGACGCCAAACTCGCCGGAACTCTTCACGATCAACCGGCGCACATCATCGATCTCATGCCAACCTTCGCCCAGCTCGCGGAAGCACCCTTCGAGGGTCCAGGCGTGAGCCTGGTCGACCAGATCGCGTCAGCGGAGGCCTCGCCGCGAACCCTGTTCTTCGAGCACGAGGGCAATCGCGCCGTGCGTGAAGGCGACTGGAAGCTGGTGGCCCTGCGCGACCAAGCCTGGGAACTCTACGATTTCTCCGGGACGCGCACCGAGATGATCGACGTCTCCGACGAGCATCCCGAAATCGTGTCTCGTCTCTCCGCCGCCTGGGACCGCTGGGCGGAACAGAATCAGGTCACGCCGCTCCCCGGCGACTACCACGTCGACTACCTGCGAAAAACCACCGATTCATCCAAACCATGAGATTCCTGTTTTTCTCGGCGCTAACGATCGCGTTCACCGTCATTCCAGGCTCCGGCGAGGAAAAGCGCCCCAATTTCCTCTTCATCTACGCCGACGACCTCGGCTGGGGTGACCTGGCCTGCCATGGACATCCCCACATCCTGACGCCGAACCTGGACCGCCTGGCGAGCGAGGGCACCGATTTCCAGCAGTTCACGGTGGTGAACCCCGTCTGTTCACCGAGTCGCGTCGGCATCGTCACGGGAATGTTCCCGTCGCGGCTCGGCGTTCACCAGCACTTTGCCAGCCACACCCAGAATGTGGAGCGCCACATGCCGGACTGGCTCGATCCCAAGGCGCCACTGTTGCCGCGAGTGCTGCACGAAGCCGGCTACCGCACCGCGCACTACGGAAAGTGGCATCTCTCCGGCGGAGGGATCGCCGACGCGCCGCCACCGAGTGTCTACGGCTATGATGATTCCGCCACCTGGACCGGCGGCGACAAGCACGTGTTCGACGGCACCCGTTTTGCCAAGATGGCCGACGAGGGTAACGCTCATGACGAGCAGGCCGCTTCCTTTCTCAGCATCGCGGCCACCGATCACGCGCTTGAGTTCGTTCGCGACGCTCACCAGCGCGGT
Organism: Verrucomicrobiia bacterium; assembly: GCA_020439945.1. GTDB lineage: Bacteria > Verrucomicrobiota > Verrucomicrobiia > Verrucomicrobiales > DEV007 > JAEUHH01. Next base: position 7,707 of record JAGRPB010000063.1, on the reverse strand, counting down.
GCGCCTTTCTACGTGAACCTCTGGCTGCACGAAACCCATCATCTCGTCTCCGCCACCGAAAACGACAAGAAACCCTACCCCGACATCGAGGAACCCTACCGCACCTACTACGCCGCCGTGACCCGGGCCGACCGGCAGGTGGGACGAATGCTTGCGCTGCTCGAGGAACTCGGACTTTCGGAAGACACCCTCGTCGTCTTCTCCAGCGACAACGGGCCCGAGAACAGCCACGAGAAGCCGGGGCAGAAATTTTACTTCAGCCAGGGCCAGACCGGCGGGCTTCGGGGGAGAAAACGCAGCCTCCTGATGGGCGGGGTGAACGTCCCCTTCATCGTCCGCTGGCCCGGCAAAGTTCCCGCCGGGCGTGTGGACACGGAAACGCCGATTGCCGGAGTAGACGTGTTTCCCACCTTCCTCGCCGCCGCCGGGATTCCGGTGCCCGAGGGATATCAGGGCGACGGCGAGAACGTGCTCGCCGCGTGGAAAGGCGAGCCATTTGAACGCGGCAAACCCGTCTTCTGGTATTGGTCGGGAAAACACGGGGGCGATGACTGGCCAACCTGGGCGATGCGTGACGGACGCCGGGTGCTGATCGTCGATGAAACGGAGAAACAACGCGAGCTCTACGACGTCGTCGCCGACCGGGAGCAATCGAAAAACCTCGCCGCCGAGCAACCCGATCGCGTGGCCTCGATGTGGCAGGCCATCAAGACCTGGCGTGCGGAGCTGCCGCAGGAAATCGATCCCTCATTACAGACCACCGAGCCTCCTCGGAATTCACCCGCCCAAACCGGACGACCGCCCCTGACCCGGGAGGAGATGTTCGCGAAGAAGGATCTCAACAAGGACGGCAGCCTCACCCTGGAAGAATACCTGCATCGCTTTCCCGATCAGGAGGAGGGCAAGCGCCGTTTTCCCGGTTTCGATGACAATGGCGACGGCGTCCTCAGTCGCGAGGAATTCGTGACGCCCGGGAAAAAGTGAGGCTCCGGTTCCGCCCACGGACCTCGACAAACGGGCGCGCCGCGTCCAGAATTCTCCCCATGAAAAACCCAATCTCCCGCCAGCTTTCCGCCTTGGCGGCCATCGCCTCAATCCTTCTATCCACCGTCTTGGCTCAGGCCGAACCGCTTCTTACCGATCCCTTCACCGCCGAGGCCAAAGTGCCGGAACGCCGAGCCATGCGGGGAGATTGGAAAATCGCCGATGGCGTCGCCGAGTGCACCCAGGATGACGCGCTCTACAAGAAATACAAGGATCACGGTCCCATCATCTTCTACGATCTCGCCACCACCGATGCCACCTTCCACTACGCGTTCAAACCGCAGGGCTGCAAATCGGTGGTCTTTACCTTGAACGGAGAAGACGGTCACGTTTTCCGTTTCGTCAGCAGTCCCGCCGCCGGCACCAACTTCCGCGCCTTTCCCCCGAGCGACGATCACAAGTCCATCGCCGCGCATCGAGCCGACGATTGGAAACTGGTCGATGGCGAATGGATCGAGGTGACCGTGACATCGAAAGGCGACACCGCCACCGTGACCTGGGGCGATCAGGAGCCGGTCACCGTTTCCCACGAAACCTACGCCAAGGCCAAGACAAACTTCAGTGTCGGATTCGCCTTTGGCACCCTGGCGGTGAAGGACGTGGAAGTGACGAAATAAATCGGGCGACACCACTCCGGACCTAACAGGGTTGAGTCCCAGACCTGACCCTGTTGAATGAACGCCTCAGGCGCGCGACGTTCCCCTGGTTCACGTGTTTGCGGAAGCGGTCTTCCCATGATTCGCGCCGATTTGCCATTACGATAAAGCGTCGATGTCCTTCCCGTCCTCCTCATTCAAAATCGTGGCGCTGACCGCGCTGCTGGCGCCCGCCCTTTCCGCCAGGGCTGTGCCGAAGGATGATGCCGCCAAAGGCAGCGTCTTTTTCGAACGCCATGTGCGCCCGATCCTGGTGACGCATTGCTACGAGTGTCATTCGGAAGCGGAGGAGACGCAGAAAGGCGGGCTTCTGCTCGATCGCGAACGAGGCTGGCTGGAAGGCGGCGACACGGGCAAGGCCGTGGTGCCCGGCAATCTGGACGCCTCGCTGCTGGTCGCGGCGATCCGGCGGGTCGATGAAGACAGCGCCATGCCGCCGAAGGAACCGCTGGCCGAGAGCGACGTAAAGCTGCTCGAGCAATGGATTCTTCGAGGCGCCCCCGGGCCCGCCGATGACATGGGGGAAACGGAGTTCTCGAAGCTCGGCGATCAGGATTACCTGTTCAAGAAGGCGAAGGAACACTGGGCCTTTCAGCCGGTGAATCCCGTCGAACCGCCCAAGGTCGACGATCCGCGTTGGAATCGCTCCGCCATTGATTGCTTCGTTTTTGCCAATCTGAAGGAAAATGGCGTCGAGCCAACGCGCCGACTGCCCGACACGATGCTGGTTCGGCGCCTGGCTTTCGACCTCACCGGCCTGCCTCCCCAGTCGGACGACTACGAGCGACCGATCGACGATCTCGTTGGGCAATTCATGGATTCCCCACAATTCGGCGAGCATTTCGCCCGGATGTGGCTGGACGTGGCCCGCTATGCCGACACTGCGGCGACCTATCGTCCCGACACGAAGACGCCCCACTACTATCCCTACGCGTTCACCTATCGGGACTACGTGATCGACGCCTTCAATGCCGACAAGCCCTACGATCAGTTCATTCGCGAACAACTGGCGGCCGACCTGATGGGTTTTCCGAACGACGCCCCGGAGATGGCGGCGCTGGGTTTCATGGGCGTGTCACCGATCCGCAACAAGTCGGCCGATTTTGTCGACGATGTCATCGATGCCACCACGCGCGGATTTCTCGGCATGACGGCCGCCTGCTCGCGCTGTCACGATCACAAGTTCGAACCCATTCCCACCGCCGATTACTATTCGCTCTACGGCGTCTTCAGTTCGGTGGAACGACCTGAACCGTGGGACATCGAGGATTTCCCCAAGATCAAAGGTTACGAGCCGGCGGCGGCGATGGCTGAGGATTATCGGAAAGCCCGGGCCGCCATCGACCAGGAGATCGAGAAAGCCGGGAACTCGAAGAAGAAAGGGAACAACCGCTCCGTCGCGGAATCGATCGAGCAAACCAAACTCGCCGAGCTGCTCCTGACCAACGACGGCGCTCCGGCCCGGGCGATGGCGGTGATCGAGGGCAAGAAACCCGTCGACCCCATCGTGTTTCTCCGCGGCGAGCCGGGTCAGAAAGGCGATCGGGTTCCCCGCCGTTTCCTCAAGATACTCGATCCCGATCAGCCGCCGTTCAACGAACAGGACAGTGGCCGTCTCGACCTGGCCAACAAGATAGCCGATCCGGAAAACCCGCTCACGGCGCGAGTCTTCGTGAACCGCGTCTGGGGCGCCCTGATCGGGAGCTACCTGGTCGACACGCCGTCGGATTTCGGTCTCCAGGGTTCCGCTCCCACCCATCCCGAATTGCTCGACTGGCTGGCGGCCGACTTCGTCGCCAACGGCTGGTCACTGAAACACCTGGTCAGGACGATCGTCGATTCCGAAACCTATCGCCAAAGCAGCCGGCCACGCCCGGACCTGGCCGAGAGCGATCCCGACAATCGCCTGCTGGCCCGCGCCAACGCCAAGCGGCTCCAGATCGAGGAACTGCGGGATTCCCTGCTCGCGGTTTCCGGCAACCTGGACCCGCGCATGCGGGGCCGGAGCGGGGAACTGTGGGGCCCCGATCACTCCAACCGCCGCACGATCTACGGCTACATCAATCGCTTCAATCTCGATCCGACGCTACGCGCTTTCGATTTTCCCACTCCGGTCCAGTCGCAGGAAAAACGGACGGAGAGCGTGGTCGCGCCCCAGGCACTGTTCACAATGAATTCGCCCTTCGTGATCGAGCAGTCCAAGGCCCTGATCGACCGATTGAACTTCACCGAAGGCGTCACCCGCGAGGCCCGCATCAACGCGGTTTTCCAGGCGGTTTTTCATCGGGACGCCGCCGCGCCGGAGCACGAACGGATCGGGAAATTCATCGATCTCGAGAAAGGACGAAAGGTGAACCCGTGGCCCCTGCTCGCCCAGTCGCTCTTCATGTCGAACGAATTCCTCTACGTGGACTGACGACAGACCTCAGCCGCTTTCGACCATGAATTTCCCTCCCAATTCCCCCTCCCCGCTCTCCCGGCGCGACCTGTTGCTGAAAACCGGTTTCGGATTCGGCGCCATGGCTGCCTCCGACCTGTTGGCGGCGGCCAATGTGTCCAGCGAGACACCCCTGGCCGTCCGGCAACCGCATTTCCCGGCCCGGGCGAAGCGGGTCATCCACCTGTTCATGAACGGCGGCCCCTCCCAGATCGACACCTTCGATCCCAAGCCGCAGCTGGGGAAACTGGACGGCCAGGAGTTGCCCGACTCGATCAAGAAGACGCTGCAACCGACCCAGCGCAACCGGGTCGGAAACATCTGGGCGTCGCCCTTCAAATTTCAGAAGCACGGGCAGAGCGGTCTGGAAATCAGTGAACTGTTTCCGAAAATCGCCCGGCACGCGGACGATCTGTGCGTGATCCGCTCGATGGAGAGCGAGATCGCCAATCACTCGCCCGGCCTGCTGATGATGAACTGCGGGCACCCGGTCCTGCCGCGCCCCAGCATCGGTTCGTGGGCTCTCTACGGGCTCGGCACGGAGAGCGAGGATCTGCCCGGTTACGTGGTCCTGATTCCCAGCGGCATGCCCACGGCCCAGTCGCGCAACTGGACCAGCGCGTTCCTGCCCGGGGTTTTCCAGGGCACCCACATCGAAACGAACGCCAAGGGTGGCGAACTGATTCCGCACCTGACGCGCGACGATATCCGCGCCGGCACCCAGCGTTCCCAACTGGCGCTGACGCAGTATTTCAACCGGCGACATCTCAAGCAGCACGAGGGCGACGAGCGACTCGATTCCCGCATCCACTCGATGGAACTGGCCTTTCGGATGCAGAGCGCCGCGACCGACGCGTTCGATATCAACAACGAACCGGAAAGCATTCGCGAGAGCTACGGCGACTCCGCCGTGGGACGGAATCTCCTCATCGCCCGCCGCTTGGCGGAGCGCGGCGTTCGCTACATCCAGTGTTATCACGGCGCGGGTCAGCCGTGGGACAATCACAGCGCCCTGATTCCGCGGATCAAGGATCTCTGCCAGGAATCGGACCAACCCATCGCGGCGCTGCTCGAAGATCTCAAGCTGCGCGGCATGCTCGAAGACACGCTGGTCATCTGGGGCGGCGAGATGGGCCGCACTTCGACCATCCAGAAAGGTCCGAAAAAAATCGAACAGGTGGGACGGGATCACCACGTCGACGGATTCACCATCTGGATGGCGGGCGGCGGCGTGAAAGGTGGCACCGTCTACGGTCAGACGGACGACTTCGGTCTCGGCATCTCCGAGAATCCGGTCCACGTTCACGATTTCCACGCCACGGTCCTGCACCTGCTCGGGTTCGACCACAAGAAACTGACCTATCGCTACAGCGGTCGCGACTTTCGACTGACCGACATCGCCGGGCAGGTGGTCGAGGACATTCTCGCCTGATCGACCGCTCGGTCAGGCAGCGTCGACTTCGACGCCTTCGAACCGCAGCGGAAGGTGTTTCGCCAGAATGCGAAGCAGCACCTCGATCCGGAAGGGTTTCGCCAGGAAATCGTCGCATCCCGAGGCCAGCACCGCGTCCCGGGTTTCATCGAGCGCGAATGCCGTCAGCGAAATGATGACCGGCTTCTCGATCGCTTCGGCCTTGGCTTCTTCGCGAATGATTTCAGTGGCCTCGCGACCACGCATCACGGGCATCTCCTCGTCCATGAGAATGACGTGCGGTTTGGATTCCCGCCATTTTTCGACCGCCTCGGCGCCGTTGACCGCTTCGATCACGGTAAAGCCCGCCGATTTCAGGATGCGCGACGCCAGGAGACGATTGGCGGGCTGATCTTCCGCCACGAGCACTCGGATTTCTTCGTGCCCCGGCACGAGCCGCCGGTATTGAATCTCGCCGGCGAACTCGGAAGCGGCATTCGTCGTGCCGTCCTCGGCGTTGCTCGTCTCGGTGGGGACCGGTTCCTCGCATTCGATGTAGAATCGGAACGCCGAGCCGACTCCCACCTGGCTCTCGACTTCGATCTCGCCGTTCATGAGACCGACAAAGCCTTTGCAAATCGCCAGACCGAGCCCGGTGCCGCGTAGCGATTTCTGGCCGGTTTCCGTTTGGGAGAATTTCTGGAAGAGACGGGGCAATTCCGTCGCGTCCATCCCCGCGCCCGTGTCCCGGACTTCGAAGTAGAGTTTCCGTTTTCCGAGGATTCCCGGTTTTGAATCGTCCTCCTCGAGATCTCCGGCTCGGACGTTGATGGAAATCATCCCTTTCTCGGTGAACTTGGTCGCATTGCTGACGAGGTTCACCAACACCTGGCGCAGCTTGTGTTTGTCCGACACGATCAAGTCGGGCAGCTCGCCGAGCCGGTTGACCTCGAATCCGAGACCCTTGGCCTTGATGCCGAAGGCCAGCATCTCGTAGACCGAACGCATCAGGCTGACGAGGCTGAATTTCTCCGAAGTGAGTTCCACTTTGCCCGCTTCGATCTTGGAGACGTCGAGAATGTCGTTGATGACGCCGAGGAGGTGCTCGCCACTGTGGTTGATGATGTCGAGCGTCTCCCGCTGACGTTGGGTGAGCTCCCGGTCGTCGGAAAGCAGCTCGGAGAATCCGATGATCGCGTTCAGCGGCGTGCGCAGTTCGTGCGTCATCTTGGCGAGGAATTCGCTCTTCGAACTGTTGGCGACTTCGGCTTCGCGTTTGGCCGCCTCCAGTTCGGCGCGATGGGCTTCCTCCCGTTGCTGCTGTTCCATCTGCGCCAGCACGAGACCGAACTGACCGGCCAGCGATTCGAGCAGCTTGATCTCGTCCTCCTGCCACTCGCGAACCGTGCTGCAGTGATTCAGCGCGATGTAGCCATTGGGCGTGCCCAGGTAGGAAGTGCGCACCGCGAGAACCGCTTTCATGCCCAGTTTCTTAAGAGTTTCGATATCGTCGAAAAGATGGGCCTTCTCCTCGATATTGCCGATCGCGATGGCATCCTCACTTCGCATCACGGCCCGGGCGAAGCGATGGCTCTCCGGCGGCAGGGCTCCGGCTCTCTCGACATGATCGCCCCCATCGCAATTGAGATGATTGATCACCATCTCGGGGGACTCGACCAGCTTGCCATTCGGTTGCAGCATCGCCGACATGACGTAGCAGCGTCCCACATTGAATGATTCACTGAGATTCTCCAGAGCCGTTTTCAGCAGGTGTTCGACGCCTTCGTTTTCACCGAGGGCACGACCGGTTTCCTCCAACAGCATGGCGTGCTGCAACTGGCGGGCCAGGGCGGCCTCGGCGCGGGAGTACTTCACCTCCAGTTGTTCCTGCTGACGGCGGAGCCGTTCTTCCCTGACGCGGATCCTCATCATCACCAGAGACGCCAACAGCGCCAGCACCAGAAGGCTGAGGCTGAGACGCGTGTACCACCGCGCATACCAGGGAGGCACGATCTCCACCATGACGCGCGCCTTGGTCGGATTCCAATTGGTGCCATCGGCGGAAGCCCGGACCTCGAACAGGTATTTCCCGGACGGCAGACTGGAGTAGCTGGCCTCCTGGGAATCGCCACTGGATTGCCAGCCGTTGTCCACGCCCG
>JAGRPB010000062.1 GCA_020439945.1 Verrucomicrobiia bacterium | reverse complement strand
GAGGGCGACGGACCTCGCCCGCTCATGGTCTATATCCACGGGGGAGGTTGGCGCGGCGGCACCAAGGAGATTCGCAAGGGACAGATCGAACCCTATCTCGAGAAAGGTGTTTCCGTCGCCTCGGTCGAGTATCGCCTGACGCCCGCCAATCCGCTGCCCGCTCCCGTTCACGACGCGGCTCGCGCGATCCAGTTTCTCCGCAGCAAGGCGGATGAGTGGAATCTCGACAAGACCCGGATCGCCCTCACCGGCGGAAGCGCCGGCGCCTGCACTTCGATGTGGTTGCTGCTGCATGACGATCTCGCCGATCCAAAAGCGGACGATCCCGTGCTGCGCGAATCGACCCGGGTCACCGCCGCCGCCGTCGGTTCGGGACAGACCTCCATCGACCCCAAGGTCATCGAGCCCTGGCTCGGACCCAACGTGCTCAAGCACTCCATGATTTTCAGCGCCGTCGGCGAGGCCACCATGGACGACGCTTTTGCCAACTACGAGAAGCACGCCGCCGACTACAAGGAATTCTCCCCGATCAACCACGTCAGCGCCGGCGATCCGCCCCTGCTCATGACTTACGGCGGCGACATGTCCCTGCCCTCGAAGGACGCCGGGCACGGGATTCACCACCCTGTCTATGGAGTTAAAATGAAGGAAGCCTGCGATGCCGCCGGAGTGGAATGCCATCTCCTCATTCCCGGCACCTCGACCTCCGAAAAGTACACCAGCGCGACCACGTTCCTGCTCGACAAGCTTCTGGCCGGGAAAAAGTGACCGCTCGATGCCCTTCGGGCGCAGACACGCCAAGCAATCCGCTTGCCTCGCGGTTTCCGCCCTGCTTGACTTCCGTCACAAACACCAAAAACCCCACGATTCCCATTTCGATCTCATGAGTGATTCCACCTCCCCTTCCACACCCGACCAATCCCGGGATTTCGACCGTCGAAATTTCATGAAAGCCGCCGGCGCCACCGCCCTCGCAGCTTCCTATGCCGGAGCCTCTCGAGGCGCTGGCGTCGATCCCGATAAGAAGCTCAAAATCGGCTTCATCGGCACCGGCGGACGCGGTACCGGGGCTGCGCTCCAGGCGCTCACCGCCGACGACAACACCGAACTGTGGTCCGTCGCCGACGTTTTCCAGGATCGGATCGACACCTCGCTGGCGACCCTGGCCAAGGACAAGAATATCGGTCACAAGATCAACGTCGATTCCTCGCGCCAGTTTGTCGGGCTCGACGCCTACAAGAAGGTGCTCGATTCCGGCGTCGACGTGGTCATCCTCACCACCACACCGGGCTTTCGTCCCCTCCACCTCCGCGCCGCGCTCGAAGCCGGCAAGCACATCTTTGCCGAGAAACCGATGGCGGTCGATGCCGCCGGAGTGCGTCACGTCTACGAGACGCTCAAGATGTATGAGGGCAAGCCTCTCTCCATCGTGGCCGGGTTCTGCTGGCGCTATTCACCCAGCCGTGTCGCCGCCTATCAGCAGGTGATGGAGGAAGGTCTTATCGGTGACGTCACCGGCATTTATGCGACCTATTACTCCGGTCATTCCAAGCCGCACATCGATCCCAGCGAACGTCCCGCGGGCATGAGCGACATCGAGTGGCAGATCAAGAATTGGTACAATTACACCTGGCTCGGTGGCGGCGGTCTCGTCGAACAAGCCGTCCACTCCGTCGACAAGATCGGCTGGGTGATGGGCGACACCAACCCCATCCTCTGCCGCGCCACCGGTGGTCTCGCCGCTCCGCAGGTGGGCAATGGCAACATCTTTGACCACTACCACATCGCCTACGAATACCCGAACAACGTCTGGTGCCACCTCGCCAGCCGCAAGGCGCCGGGATGTTTCAATGAAAACGCCGACTTCGTTCGCGGCACCAAGGGCACCCTCGTCATCGGTCGCGGCAAGGATCCCTACATCGAAGACAACGACGGCAAGGTCATCTGGAGCTACCGCCTGCCGCGGGGCCAGAAGGAGCCGAACATGTATCAGGTCGAACACGACGAGTTCTTCGCCTCCATCCGCAGCGGCGAACACATCAACAACGGTCCGCGCATGATTCACTCCACCATGATGGCGATCATGGGCCGGATGTCCGCGCACACCGGCCAGCAAATCACCTGGGAGGAAGCGATGAATGCCGGGCAGGACCTCTTCCCCGGCGACGAATCGAACGTCCAGTGGGATCAGAGCTACACTCCCGATCCCGTCGCCGTTCCCGGCGTCACCAAGATCGAAGGCATCGGCAAAGCGTGAACCTCGATCTCGTCACCATTCTCGCGGAAACGGTCGCCGCCCCTGCGGCGGCCGGGACCGTCGTGACCCAGAGCGGTATCGGCATCGGGTCCGCGCTGGCCGTGGTCTGTTCCTGGCAGCGAAACCGCTCCATTCTCTGGGCGATCCTGGCCGCGATCTTTTCGTGGTTTTACGTCATCTATTTCGCCATCACCCGGCGTCCGGATGAAGTGAAGTAGTCGGCCGCAAAACTGCCAAATAATCAGCGAGTTCAGAACCCCTTCTCACGCGCGACCCGCTGCAGTTCCTGCTGGAAGCCGAGCATGTCGTTTTCGTTGGGACGGTAGTCCGGGTCGTCGGCGTTCATGCCGAGCCGGCCCATCTGGTCCATCCACCAGTCGGCGCCCTTTCCATTGGCGAAGGTGACCCGCCCGCTCACGATCGCCCCGGGGCGCTGCAGTTCGCTGATGGTCACCGTGACTTGGCCGTCACCGACCGGTTCCGGCTCCACACCCACCAGTTCCTTCGGATTCTCCTGTTTCTCGGAATCCGGTGCGCCGTCCTCCTCTTCATCATCCTCCTCTTCCGGTTTGGGGGGCTCCTCCGGCTTCAATTGAATCTTGAGATCGTCGATGAGAAACCTGACTTCCATATAGGTCACCTTCACTCCCATCTCGTCATTCAGCCGGCGCTGGATCTCCGACAGACCGGCGCCTTCATCGGCCCATCTCTGTATCTGGGCCACCTGTTCTTCGCTCAACGATTTCGCAACGCTCATACGGAAACATGATTCGCTCGCGATGACTGCATCGTCCAGCCCGAATCAAATTCTTTTCCGTCCTCTGGCGCCGTCGAAAAATCCGACCACTCTTTCGGATTCCGGCCGGAAGAAATCATCGGAGACTCTCCGCCCGATTTCCAGGGATTCGGAAGAAAAAGGCGGAAATCGGGATTCAGATCCCAAACCCTTTCCGACCAAAAAATCGGAGAAATCCAACCCTGTCAGGTCGGCGACCTAACCCTGTTGACTCACCCGATTATGCTTAGGGTGCTTCCACGTTCACTCCCTGCTCCTGCAGTTGGCGGAACATCTGGTTCACCCCGTCCATGAGCCCCTGCATCACGGCCGGATCGCTGAACAGCTGCTGCCAGAGATTCGGGGCCGCCTCGCCGGGTTCCGGATCCTTGATGTCCCAGGCGGTCATCCAGATGCCGGTCTGCCGATGGAATCCGGCCGCGGTCAGTCGACGTTCCAGGTCGGGATAGTGACCGGCTCCGTAGAGAAAGGCCAGTCGCTCGTGACCGCTTCGAAGTTCGCGATCGAGAATCTGCATCAGCACCTTGTTCCGCTCCGTCACCAGCACGGTTCCGTCTTCGCCCTCGATCCCGTTGATGAAGGTCTCCGCTTCGCCCAGCATCGGGGCGAGCGAACGTTTCAGGTCGGCCGTGTTGCCGGTGGTGAAACCGGAAATCAGCCCCGAGATCATCCGGTTCCCGGCCGCTTCATCGGTGAGCACTTCCGGGCCCTCGCCGCTCTGCGCCATCGCCATGGCTCGCTGAAAGAGCGTTGCCAACGTCTGGTTCCGGGCCGTCATCAGCTCCTGATATTGCTCCCAGTTGATGTCGGCGTGAACGAAGTTCTTCGCGTTGTAGTCGATTCCCTCGGTCTGGTATTCCATGCCGAGTAGGGAATGGATCAAGCCGTGCGCCATCTGGATGTTCGCCAGGTCGGGATCGGCCTCGTCGCGACGCTCTTCGCGAGTGGCAAATTCCCCGCCCACCATCTCGTAGAGAACCGCGTCATACTGGGCCAACTGGGTATTCAGCGCATCGAAATACGAGGCATCGGCCAGATGGACCGCGCCGACCAGATCGACGATTTCATCGCCCCGGACATACCGAACGATGCCGGTCTGGAGCTGCTGCTTTTCCTCGCCGTCGACGTAGCGGATGAATTCGCCGTCCCCCGGCTCAATGTCCTTCGCGGTTTCCGCGCTGGTGGAACTCGGGAATGAAGACGCTCCGACGACCAGTCCGAGAAAAGCGATTCCGAGAAACGTTCGAAGAGTTGAGTGGGTAGGTGCAGCCATGACGGGAGGAAGGGGTGAGTGGTGAATCGGCTACCGTTCATCCTACCCGGAATGGAAATCGGCGGCAAGTCCAAGGAACCGCGGCCGAGTTTTCCACCGAAGTATTCAAGGTTTCAGCACCACCGGGACCGGGTTCTCCACTTTCCCGATGGGCCGGATACCTGGCCCCGGGGCACCGCGATCGCCAAGGTCGGCCCGCATTTTTTCCGCCAACCCCGTCAGGCGTGCCACGATATCGGGATGAGCGGCGGCCACATCGTGCTCACAGGACACATCGTCGTAGAGATGGAAAAGCTGTGCCTGGTGAAAGCCTTCCTTCGGTGTCGCGCGCGGATGGCGCGCAAAATCGTCGAGCGGGAGGAACAGTTTCCATGGACCGGAACGCACCGCCTGCAACTGATCGAGGTAGTAGTAGTAAAAGGCCTCGTAGGGCGACTTCGCGCCCGGTTCGCCGGAAATCAGCGGCCGGATGTCGTGACCGTCGATCTTGCGGTCCTTCGGCGCCTCTCCCCCGGCCAGCCGGGCGAAGGTCGGCAGGATGTCCATCGTGGTGGCGAATTCTTCGCAGGTTCTGCCCGCCGGCACGGTGCCCGGCCACCACATCAGTGTCGGCACGCGGAATCCCCCCTCGGCGGTGGTGTAGCCTGGTCCAAAAAGCGGTCGATTCGATCCCCGGCTCGGGTCGTCCGGATTCTCTGGATCGTGTTTTGTTGGCGCGCCGTTGTCCGACGTCCAGATGACGAGCGTTTTCTCAGCGAGATTCAGATCGCGCAATTTTTGCAGCACCTGTCCGAGCGACCAGTCCAATTCCTCGATGGCATCGCCCCACGGGCCGTTCCTGCTCTTTCCTTTGAAATTCGGACTCGAAAATGGCGCCGACGTGCTGCCCGGCATCGCCTGCGGCATGTAGAGAAAAAAGGGCCGATCCTGATTCCGCTCGATCCATTCCAAGGCTCGCTTGGTTTCCCGCTGGGTCAGGTAGTCCCGGTCGACGGGCGCATCGATCACCGTTTCCCCGTCCATCAATGGGAGCGGCGGCCAGTGGGAACCGTCCTGATTCCATATGCGTTCCGTCATATCGTCGGAATACGGCACGCCGAGATACTCGTCGAACCCCTGCCGAGTCGGCCAGAATGGTGGCTGATCGCCCAGGTGCCATTTTCCGATCATCGAAGTCGCATAGCCTTGATCCTTCAATACTTCGGCGACGGTGATCTCGTCCGGGTTCAATCCGTAGGGAGAAACCGGTCGCAACACATGGTGGTCGCGATCGTTGAGATGCATAGAAACCCGCTGCGAATAACATCCGGTCATGAGGCTGGATCGCGACGGCGTGCAGACCCCCGCCGTGACACAAAAGTGGGTGAACTTCGTCCCCTCTTCCGCCATCCGATTCAGAAAAGGCGTGCGATTCGCCGTCGACCCGAAGGGCTCGATGTCGCCGTATCCGAGGTTGTCGGCAAAGATGACGATGAAATTGGGTTTTTCCGGCGCGGCGATTGTCGCGCAGAGACTGAGGCTCAGGACACCGATCGACAGAACGAGGGATTTCATGATGTTGAGCGGATTCTTCGCCGATTTTTCGATCAGCGCGCTTTCAGAAACGCAATCAAATCAGCCATGTCCTGATGACTGATCGCCGCCTCGAGTCCGACCGGCATCAGTGACAAGCCGGTGGTCTCATACTTGGCCACCTGGTCACGGGGAACGGTTTCGGAGAGTCCACCCGGCAATCGAATTTCGATGGCGGCGTCCGTTTCGGCGGCGACGAGACCGGCCAGTTGGCGGCCGTCCTTGGTCTCGATGGTGTAGGCGGCCCAGCGTTCTTCGACCGCGCGATTCGGATCGAGGATGTCGGTCAAGAGAGCTTCCGGCGGCTTGATGCGCACATCGGCGAGCGAGGGACCGACTTCCACACCGACGCCCTTGAGTTGATGGCAGGTCATGCAGGCCGCTTTCTGGAACACGGCTTTTCCGCGCTCGGCATCTCCCTCATGACCTGCGAGGGCGCCCTTGTAGTCGTTGATGACCTTGCCGCGGTCACCGCTGGCCTGACCAAACAACTCGATCGCGAGGTTCTTCACTTCTTCGTTGGTCGAACGCGCGTAACTCCAGCGTTGCATCGGCGGCATCAGCGCCTTGGAGATTTCGCCCGCCTTCATTTTCTGCATCAGGCGGAGACCGGTGTTGGGATTGCCGGCAATCAGGTCGAGCGCCTCGCGTCGCGGCGTCGGTGCCAGTGTCTTCCAGCGATCAAAGAAGAAATCGGCCACCTTGTTCCGATCGAAACGCGAGAGCGCCTGGCAGGCGGCGGACTGGACTTCGGGTGTCTCAGCGGGGTCGATCAGTTTTTCCACCACGGGGAAAGTGGCTTCCATCCCCTGCTGCTGCACGAGGCTCAACGCAGCGACTCGTTCGACGGCAGGCGCCTCGCGGTCGAGCGCGATTTCCGAAGCACCATCGAGAACCGCTTTCACTCCGTCGAGTTTCCCGACGAGTTGTTCCGGGGTTTTCGAGAGCAGAGCGGCGAGCGTTTTCGTGGGCAATTTGCTGCGACGGAGGCCATCGGCGAGACCTTCGACGATGGGAATGTCGGTCAGGTCGCGTTGATCAGCCTTGATCCGCGACGCGATCTCGCCCATTCCCGCCAAGTCCCCTAGGGCCGCGATTTCGGCGACGAAATCTTCGAGAAATTCCGCCAGCGCCGCGGCCGGAGTCTTCAATTCGGCCTGACGATCCAGAATGGCAGCTACCACCGCGGCGCTTGGCGGTTCCTCCGCGCTGAGAACGGCTTTTCGCATCCATGGGTCGGCAAGACCACCGTTGGCCATCGCGGCGATGTCGGTCGATTCGTGACCGCTACCGAGTTTGATCAGCGCGAGGAAAGCCGCCCGGTTCATTCCGCCACTCGCGACTTTTTCCAAGGCTCCTTCGGTCTTGCCGGGATCCGCGAGGCGGATGGCATTTTCGACGACGCCCTCTTCCGGGTCGTCGAGGGCGGCCGCAATCTGCGCATCGGTCAGTTCACCCAGGCCATGAAGGGTCCAGAGAGCGTGGACGCGTCCCTGGGGCGACTTCGAATTCGCCAGCAGCTCGGCGATCACCGGCGCCACGTCCTTCGCCTGCCGTTCGATCAACAGGCGCTGCGCGTGAATCCGTTTCCAGGAATCCGGACTCTCCAGCAGTGTCACCAATGACGCGGAATCATCGGGAAGCGGCTCGATCTTTTTCGGCTTCGCTCCCTTCGGCGCCAAGCGCCAGATTCGGCCATGATCGAAGCCGGCCCGCATGTAGTTGGTTTTCGAAAACTCTTCGGGGAAGAAACGGGCGTGATCGATGAAGCGGCGATACATGTCGCACACGTAGAGCGCGCCGTCGGGTCCGTTGCGCACATTCACGGGACGGGTCCATTCGTCCGCCGAGACGAGAAAGTCGCGATGATCTCCCACGCGAACCGCCTCAAAACTACCGCCCCGCGGTTCCAGGCGATTCCGCGTCACCAACTGGGCGGTGGGATCGCAGACAAAAATGTTCCCAGTCAGATCCGGCAGCCAGCTCCCCCTGTATACGCCCAACCCGCAGGCCGCCGTGTGAGTGCCGGCGTGAGCGGCCGACGTCGTGTGACTCAGGTTGACCGGCCAGACCTTCGCCCCGGGTTCCTGGATGTCTTCCTGACCCGAGGTGATTCCGGCAGCGGGATTGCGTCCCAGCGCATCGAGCGGCATCACGGCAAACATGACCGGATTGCGATTGCTGCAGAAAAAGCGACGCCCCCAATCGTCCAGCGAACCACCGAATTGCCCGGCGCCCGAAAGCGGCGCGACGGTTTTCGCATAGGGATCGTAGCGAAGATTCAGGCGGGTGAAGTCCACCGTTTGATCCGGATGTTCGGCGGGATAGATCTGCTTTCCGTCGAGTCCGTTGTTCAGGTAGACGGCGTTGTCGAGTCCCCAGCGCGGGCAGGAGACCTGGAGCTGGTTGTGCCGTGGTTCGTTGCTGATGTAGAGCGGCGTGATTTGATCGGCCTTTTCGTCGCCGTCAGTGTCCTTCAAAAACAGGATCGCCGTTCGTGTCGTCGCCAGCAGCCCGCCCTGCATTGGTAGCAAGCCCTGGACGTGATCGAGTTCGTCCGCCCAGGTGACCGCTTCGTCCATGCGACCGTCGCCATCGGTGTCTTTCAAAAGCCGGATCCGGGACAGCAGGGGCCCATCCTCCGGCGGCAGCGGGTAGTCACGCATCTCGGCGACGAACATGCGACCCTGCTCGTCCCAGACCACATCGACCGGGTCACAGGTGAGCGGTTCGCAGGCCACGAGTTGCATCTCGTAATCGCCGTCAATTTCCCAGGCGGCCTGTGATTCCTCCGGGCTGTATGGCAAACGTCGCGGCAGGATGCTCTCGCCCGTGGCGGTGTAGCCGGTATCGGTGGAACGTTTTTCGACCTCCCATTTCTCATCGAAGGTGTCGAGCGGCCACAGTTCGTAGCGGCGGATCCAGCACTCGGCGGCTTCGCTCTGCAGGCAGATGAATCCCTCGCTCGGATTGGCCTTCGTTCCTTCGTTGACCAGTTCTCCATTCAGCAGAATGCGGATGTTGTCGCCACGGCAGATCACCTCGAGGCGATTCCACTCTCCCACCGGATTCTCGATATCGGCGGGACCACGAAATCCCTTCACGTCCGCCCAATCGGGATCGCGGTACTTGCAGTTGATGCGAGCGTTCATCTTTCCCGGTCCGGGAAAAACGCGGGATTCACCTCCCGGCGTCCACACCGGCTCGCCGTCGCGATCATCCTTCACCGTCGCCGTCAGACTGGTCGGCGCCTTTTCCTCACCCCGGTTCTGGTAGGCCAGCACCAGGATGTCGCCGGAGCCGCCCTCGATGAGCTGGGCCTCGATGGAATTCATCCACGTGTCCGCATAGGCGCCGTCCTCTCCGAAACCATGCACCAGCAGCCCGCAATCGCGCGCGGCATCGGCTCGCGTTCCCCAGGTGTGCTCGCCCCACTGGTATTCGAGCACCAGGTGATAGTCCCGGTATTTCGCGTTGGTCCGCAGGTAGCCCCAGCCCTTGCCACTGACGTGCAGGCGCCCGTCTTCCGCGATCGACCAGATCTCTTCACGCTTCGTCGTCAGGGAACGCTTCTGGTTCAGGGACATCGTGAAGTCCTTGAATGCCGGGTCGCCCATCAGGTTGATGGTCGATTTCGGAGCGATCGCGTCGCCGTCTCCCTGGGCACGCAACGTCGGGCCACCCGCGATTCCCACGGCGATCAGGCCCGCCAGCCACCATGCCCGTTTCCTATCCCCAGCAAACGGCCGAAACACATCGAATTTCGTCATGCCGCAGGCTATTCACCGCCCGCGCCAAAGGAAAGTACGCGGTTGCGGTCATCCGCTCAAATCCCGGCAAACGCGGCCGCGATCAAACGATGACGGTCAGCGCCGAGGGCAGTACGCGGACCGTCTGCGGCGTCTTGGCGATCACATCACCGTCGACCTGGATGTCGAGCTGCGGTTCGGATTGAATCGACACCTCGCTGACGTGCCAATGATTGACCAATTGTGAGGCATCGAGACCAGGCGCCACATCTTCCGGATCGCGTGGATCGAGCCCCATCATTTTTCCCGCCAATTGCACGATCCCCTCGAGGTTGGCTTTCTTCACAAAAAACACGTCGAGTTTTCCGTCGTCGACATCCACCTCCGGCGACAACGTCAACCGGCCGATTCCCACCGTGCCGATATTGGCGACCGCGCAGGCCACGCCCTTGGCGCGAAACGTCTCTCGATTGTCGAGACGAATCTCGTAATCGGCCACCGGACTCTCCTGGAGTCGCTTGATGGCGGCAAAAACGTAGGCCCATTTGCCGAACTGATCCTTCAACTCCCGGGTCGCGTCCTGGACCACACCGGGCTCGATCCCGCAGCCGACCCGGAGCAGGAAGTGATGCCCGTCCATCTGGCCGACATCGATTCTCCTGACCTTGAAAGTTTCTCCGCAGATCAACTGGCAGGCTTTCTCCAGGTGAGGGCTGATTCGGAGTTCCACGGCCACCAGGTTTCCCGTCCCTCCGGGCAGGATTAGCAGTGGGACATCGGTACCGACCAGGCCGCTCGCCACTTCCATCACGGTCCCGTCCCCTCCATAAACGCCAACGACTTCCGCGCCTTCTTCGACCGCTTTCTTCGCGAGAGTGACGCCGTCGCCATCGCCGTGAGTGATGGAAACTTCCCACCGGATTCCCGCCTGCCGAAAGTGTGAGTTCAGCGTCGCCAGCAACGGCGTTCGCTTGGCCGGAGCGGGATTGATGATGATGTGAATGCGTTTGGGCCTTCGGCGTTCCAATTCAGACAGTGGTAAAGATGGTTTCCCGGAGATGAAACAAGAAGATTCCATCATTTCCGGGCGCTGTAAATCATTCCCGTCAGGCGTTCCCCACCAACGATTCGCGGCGAATGTCGTGACGATTTCGTCACATCAGATTACTTTAGCATCGGGAGGGTCGGCGCAAGGTGAGCCGAGTGTTTTTATCATGCCTACCATTCTGGTCGTCGACGACGAAAAAGACATCCGCGATCTCATCGTGCTGAATCTGCAGCGGGAGGGGTTCAAATCCATCGAGGCCGCCGACGGACTGGAGGCGGCAAAGCTGGCCAAGAAGCAGCAGCCCGACCTGATCATCCTCGACCTGATGCTGCCGCAGAAGGACGGCATCTCCGTGTTTCGACAACTGCGCGACGATTCGCGGACCAGCGCCATCCCCGTCATCATGCTGACGGCCCGCGGCAAACTGGAGGAAAAGATCTCAGGTCTCGAAGTCGGAGCCGATGACTACATCATCAAGCCTTTCAGCCCGCGGGAACTCATGCTCCGCGTTCGCAATCTCCTCCGCCGCACGCTCGGTTCCGGCCAGTCCGATGTGATCGAGAACGGCGATTTCCGCCTCGACAAGAAAAACCTCAAGCTTCACCTCAACGAGGAGCCCATCGACCTGACGACGACCGAGTTCAAGCTCCTGCTCGTGCTGATCGACTCTCCCGGCATGGTCAAGGAACGCGCCGAACTGCTGCAGAAAGTCTGGGGCTACAACGACCTCATCCAGACCCGCACGCTCGACACCCACATCAAGCGGCTCCGCGAAAAACTCGGCGAAAACGGATCGCGGATTGAAACCGTTCGCGGCGTTGGTTATCGATTCCTTGATCAGCAACGGCGTCCCGACGGCGAGTGAGCCGCGAACAGCCACCGCCGTCACGCCCGGCCCATCGCCTTCCGTTCTTGTGGAAATACTCGTCATCATCGCCCTCGCCCTACTGGCGGCCTTTCTCGGATGGAGGTACTGGGCCATTTTGCGGGGGCTTCGCGAGGTCGATGATCTCATCAAGCGCGAGTCTTCACCGAAACCCTCCTCGCTGAAAGCAGCCACCGAATCCGCCGCCCTCGCCAATCTCTCGCGCACGGTGCTCAATCACATCACCGAAGCGAACCTGACCCGCGACCTGGAATCCACCCAGCGGCAATTTCTCGAAGCCCTGCTCAACGAAATCGACGACGCGCTCCTGATCGTCGACGAAAACTCGGAGATTCGCTTTTCCAACCGCGCCGCCAAGCGCCTTTTCCCCAGCGAACACAGCCACCTCGGGCGCCCCCTGATCGAGGTCTGCCTGGACCACCGCATCGTCGACACCGTCCGGCTCGCCGGCGAACTCGGCAGCAAGACGCAGGATCGATTCAACCGTCGGTCGCTTTCTGGAGAAGACCGCTCCGAATACATCTACCTGATCGAGGCCGAGCCGCTCTCCAGCATCAATCTCGGTCAAGGCGCCTGGGTTCTCATCAGGGACGTCACCCTGCAAATGGAGACCGAGCGCATCCGACGCGATTTCGTGGCCAATGCCTCGCACGAGCTGCGCACCCCGCTATCCATCATCAGCGGCTACCTCGAAATGCTGGACATCGAGGAAAGCGATCCGCCCATCGATGCCGAGACACTGCGGCGCTGTGTCCCCACCATGCGCAAGCACGCCGACCGGCTCGGACGGATCGTCGATGACATGCTCACCATTTCGAAACTCGAAGGCTACGACGAGCTGCTGAATCGCGAGACCTTCGATCTCGGTGACTGCATTCGCGAAAGCCTCGATCACCTCCAGCCCGTCATCGAGGAGAAGCACGCCCGCGTCCACCTCGATCTGCCCGTCAGCGCCACCATGGTCGGTGACCGATTCTACTGGGACCAGATCTTTTTCAATCTCGTCGAGAATGCGCTGAAACAGAATCTCGAGCCGGGTCTCAACGTCAACATCAGGCTCAATCCCGATCAGGGTCGCTACCGCATCGAAGTCATCGACGACGGGATCGGCATCCCCGCCGCCGATCTGCCCCACATTTTCAAGCGCTTCTACCGCGTCCAGAAAGATCACTCGCAACTCGTCAAGGGAACCGGTCTCGGTCTCTCCATCGTAAAACGGGCGGTCGAAGCCCACCACGGAAACATCAGGGTGCAGAGCCGTCCCGGTCAACAGACCGCCTTCATCATCGAAGTACCGCAGCCCCCGTCGCCGAAGCTGCACGAGAGCAACAATCACGCGGGAAAGTGACTCGTTTGAACTCCCGGCCCGGATGGTCGACAGGTTCGGCATGTTACCGGCTCGCCGCAATCCGTTTGCCATGGATCGCCTCGCTCGGGAGATCCCGTTCGACCCGACCTGGTGCGGCACCCGTTGGACGGAACTGCTGAATCGACTCGATCAACTGAACCATCGCGCGCTGATCGCCGGTCCCCATGGCACGGGAAAGACCACCTTTCTCGATGGTCTCGCACCGCGACTCTCGGCGCGAGGATTCTCGGTGCACCGCCTGATGTTCACCGATGAAAACCCGGATCTGGACACCACGAGCCGGCAGCAAATCGAAGCGAATGGCGGCCCGGATGATGTCTGGTTCATCGATGGTTCGGAACGCCTCGACCCGGCGGAATGGCGCTGGATCAAGCGCCGGACTTTGACCACCGCCGGCCTCGTCATCACCGCCCATCGCGCTCGATCCCCTCGCCTCCCACTGCTCTTCGAGACGCGAAGCTCTCCCGACATGCTCGCCGCTTTCGTGCATCAACTCGCGCCGGAACTCGCCATCTCCGACGAGACCATCGTCCGCTGGTATCGCGAATCCGGCGGCAACCTCCGTGAAGCCCTCTGGCGCGCCTACGATCACGCCGCCGGCTCGTGATTTCGTGGAACGCGTCTCCGGGCCCGTTTCATCGCCATCCCTGAAGCAGGAACGGGCCGGGATACCCGTTCCACGATATTGGCCCGACCAAACAGGGTCAGGTCCGTGACCCAACCCTCTTTGCTCAGTCACAGCTCGGTCGAATCATCCCGGCCCTTGAGGCGAATCATCTTCTTTTTGATCACTTCCAGTTCCACGGTGAGCTGGTGCGCGGCCTTGATGACATCGTTCTGCGTTTCGGCGTCGTCGAGGTGACGGACGGCGGGATTGATCTTCATCATCGCCAGCGAAATTGTCTTGCAGGCTTCCTCGATCTGGGCAATGGCGGCGGCGCGTTCCATGGGTGATGCCTAGCCGAAACGGGACCGTCTTTCAACCATCACCACCACCGAGCATTCCGCCGAGATCGCGTTTCCCGGAATCGAGGTCGGCGGACACGGCCACCAGGGCGTCCACCAGGGCGGACCAATCCGCCGGGGACGTTTCCCATCCGCCACTCACCCTGATCACCCGTCCCATCTCCTCAAAATCGAGCCCCATCGCGGCCATCACGTGCGAGGGATTCCCCCGCCCCGCGCTACAGGCAGAACCCGTCGAAACCGCGAAGCCGGCGGCGGAAAGCCGGGTGAGCCATTTCAGGTTGGGGTGATCCGGCGCCACGTACATCACCGTATTCCAGAGCCGGTCGGCCTCCGGCGCGATGATTCGGGTGCCAGGTAATCTTTCGACCAGGGCCGTTTCGAACGTCCTTCGAGCCGCAAGTCTTTCGGATTCGGCCGCCGCGAGATCGGCGTCCGGTTTCTCATCCCAGGCCGCCAGCATTCCGAGAATGCCGGGAAGGTCTTCGGTGCCGGCACGATGACCGCTTTCCTGCGGACCGCCGATCTGGGAACAGAAGAATTCCTGCTCCGATTCGGGAATGAGCAGGAACCCGACTCCTTTCGGCCCGCCGAATTTATGGGCACAACCGGTGAGGTAGCCGCAGGATTCACCGAAACCTGAAGCTGGCCGCTTTCCAATCCATTGAGCGGCATCGCAGTGAAACGGCACGCCGGCATCGCGACAAAGACGAGCCGCTTCCCGCCAGGGCTGCAGGGCACCGGTTTCATTGTTCGCCGCCATCACCGAAACCAATCCGGGTAGCCGATCGCCGCGCAGCCGCACCGACAGGAAATCCAGATCGATGGCACCCGATTCGCGGTGGACCGGGATCTCCTCGAGCCTATCCGATCTGAATTCGCGACGGGCCGGTTCGCGAACGGAGGGGTGTTCGACCGTCGAAATGAGACAGCCCATCTCGGGGGATCGCCCGGCGACCGATCGCAAAACAGCGTTGTTCGCCTCGGTTGCGCCGGAAGTGAAAATGACCCGCTCGGGTTCGGCGCCGAGCCGATCGGCCACGATCTCGCGAGCTTCCTCCAGCCGTCGCTTCGCCGCGCCTGCTTCGCGATAGAGGCTGGACGGATTCTGCCAGAATCGCTCGCACGCCTCCATCCACGCCTCCCGCGCCGCGGGGCTGACCGGGGTGGTGGCATTGTGATCGAAGTAGGTGGCAAGACTCATGGATTTCACAGCTTCCTGTCAGCGAGGGGATCGCGATGGCGTCTTTCCCTCATCTTGCAAAAGTCACACCTCGCGATTTGGTGAAAACTAGACATCAAAGAAAGACGCACTTTTCACCTCAGTGGCGGGCGCATGCTGACGAAACACGAATCGACCGAGTTTGCCAAACGTCTTCCGGGCCTGAAGTCGTCGGGGAGCGTGAGTTCGTCCCGATTTGACGGGGCTCGATTCCCGCTTTTCCCACCGGCAAAAAACGTCGATCTTTGAACCAACGATCCTTCGGAGCCGAATCTGAAGAACGTCGCGATGAAACAGGAGACCACCAGCATTCAGCTACCGCCGCCTCGCGGGAACGAAATCCGGCGCTCCGGTGGCGTCGGAGTCTGGGTGGTGGTGCTCTGGGTTTTTGCCGCATTGGCGGGCGGACTGGCGATCGGGGTGTTTGCCGGCAAATATCTCTCGGCTCACCGAACCATCGTGGTGAAATCCCCTCCCGCGGCGAACGCCACCACCACGAATCCCGCGGCTTCCGAGACGAATGCGGACATCGCCGCGAAGCTCCAGGCCGCCAGCGCCGCGATCAACGACGGCAACTGGCTCGAGTCGCGATCGCTCTACGAGGAAATCCTGCAGGCGTCACCGAACCATCCGGTCGCCAGGGCGACCCTGCCCCTGATCGAACGCCACCTGGCCTCGGCCCGCGCCGTCGTCAAGATCGACACCGCCCCGTCCGGCGCCACGGTGAAACTCGGATCGCTGGGCGAAAAGGAGACACCGGCCGTTTTTGAAGAGGTTCCCTTCGGCGTTTACAACGCGGAGATCTCTCACTCGGGCTACGAGCCCATCGAACGCAAAGTCACCGTCAGTTCGCCCACGGTCGAGCTGACTTCCATCGACCTGGCACGAAGCACCGGTGCGCTCCGCCTGAGCAGTGTGCCTGAAGGCGTGGAGTTCAAACTGCTGCGGACCGACGATGTCGAGGAGCTGGTCCAGATGGGCAAGACTCCCGCGACGATCGAGCAACTGGATGCCGGCGAATACCAGGTCCACATGGCGTTGAAAGGCTGGCCGGAGTACCGGGAAAAAGTGAAGGTCGATTCGAATCGGAAATCGAGCGTCTCCCACATTTTTTCCAAGGGCGGACTGAAGATCACCAGTGATCCATCGGAGGCCGAAGTCTGGCTGACCACCGACGCCAGCCTGCCGGCGAAAAAACTCGGCGTCACTCCGCTCAACGCCTCGGAACTTCCCGTCGGACGTCATCGGCTCGAGCTCCGCTATCACGATTGGCCGCCCATCCAGCGAACCGTGGAAGTCCGCGAAGGCGAAGCGGTGGCCCTGGATTTTGCGTGGAAACGCGGTGCGCTCGCTTTTCGCAGTGATCCTCCAGGCGCCACCGTCACGATGGAGGACGGACCGATGCTGGGCGACAAATCCGTCACCCCGTTCACGGCGGAATTTCCCGAGGGAGAGCACACCTTCACCGCCAAGTATCCGGGGCTCGAACCAGTCACGCTCAGTTTCGACGTCAAGGCCGACCAGACCCGCGAGGCGCTCTTCAAATTCGACTACGGTACCGTCTCGATCACCAGTCAGCCCCCGGGCGCGTCCGTGCTTTCCAACGGCCAACCACTCGGCCGAACGCCCTATCGCCAGGCGGTGGTGCGACCGGGCACCCAGGTCTACGAACTGACGATGGATCAGCATCGTTCCACCACGGTCTCCGGTGAGGTGAAACCCGGGCAATCCGTGAATTTCGAAGCCCAACTCGACTTCGATCCGGTGCCGAAAACGCGAAGCGACTTCGTCAACAGCCAGGGCATCAAGATGGTCTGGATCGATCAGCTCCACGGCTGGGTCGGCGCGAACGAGGTGACCCAGAAAGCCTTCGAGTCGGTCATGCACAAGAACCCGAGCGACTTCGTCGGCGAGCAGCTTCCGGTTCAGGGGGTGACCTGGTATGAGGCGTCCCGTTTTTGCGAACAGCTCACCAGTAGCGAACAGAGCAGCGGTCGTCTCCCGCGGGGCTATCGCTACACCCTGCCTTCCGATGAAATGTGGAGCTTTTTCGTCGGTCGGACGGGACTGGAGAAAGCCGTCACCAGTGAAGGCTCGCGGCGGGAAGGCCCGGAGCCGGTCGGCAGCCTGCCCGCCAATGAATTCGGCCTCTTCGATGTCCGGGGCAATGTCTGGGAATGGTGTGATGACTGGTATTCGCTCGACATCGTAAGCCGTTCCCGCGAAGCCGGCGCCTCGACCAACTCCAACTGGGTAGGCACGGAGCGCAAGGTGCTGCGCGGCAGCTCGTGGAATCGCTCCAGCGGCGACAGCCTGGATATCGGCTATCGTTATGCCATCCGGCCATCCACGACCAACTACGAGGTCGGCTTCCGGGTGGTGCTGATGCCGGAGTGAGACCGAACCGCGCCGCGAGGGTTGACGCATCGTCGATTGCCTGAAATCTTGTCGGCGTTTTCCCGGCCTTCCACTCGTCTCGACCATGATTCCCTTCGCCACCCGCTTTTTTCTCCTCGCCCTCATCACCGCCCCCGCCGCCGGGTACGCGGTGGATTTCGAGTCCGAGATCCAGCCGATCATGAAGGAGAAGTGCTTCAAGTGCCACAGCGGACCGAAAGCGAAGAAAGGGCTGCGCTACGACGACGCCGACACCCTGGCGGAATTCATCGGTGACGACGAGGACGCGGTCATCACGCCCGGAAAGCCGGAGGAAAGCAAACTCATCAAGCTCGCCAGCCTGCCCCGCGACGATTCCCACGCCATGCCACCGCCCCAGCGCGGCGAAGGCCTGAGCCTCACCGAACTGGCTCTCTTCAAAAAGTGGATCGCCGAGGGCGCCAGTCTCGAAAAGGGCGAGACGAGCACCCCCGCCCCCACGACGACCGAGGAACCCAAATTGCTCAGTTGGACAAACACCGAGGGAAACTCCCTCGAGGCCTTTTTCGTCAGACTGGAAGGCAGCAGCGTCGTGCTGAAAAAGGCCGATGGCAGCGAGTTCAGCTACCCGATGAGCAAACTCTCCGTGGACAGTCGCAAGCAGGCGACGGATTTGAGCGCGAATTGATCCGGCGTCGATTCCAACCCGACATCGGGCGATCTGCCCCGGAAATCTCCAAGCTCTGCGTTGGCTATTCCGGTTCGCCGGGGAATCACACTTTCACCGTATCCGCCTCCGCCAGAAATCCCTTGAAACCAAGGGCGGCCACGTCTCCCTTACCGGCCACCATGTCTACCTTTGCCGAACTGGGCCTCTCCCGCCCGATCCTACGCGCCGTCGAGAAAGCGGGCTACGAAACGCCCACGCCCATCCAGGCCCAGGCCATTCCCACGGCCCTGAACGGACGCGACATCATCGGCGCCTCCCAGACCGGCACGGGCAAGACGGCCGCTTTTGCCCTTCCAATCCTCTCCCAGATGGTCCCCGGTTCGCAGCCGCAGTGCCTCGTGCTGGAGCCGACTCGCGAACTGGCCGCTCAGGTGGAGGATCAGATGAACCTGTTCTCCTTTTACCGTCCGACGAACGTCGTTCTCATTCACGGCGGCGTCGGTTACGGGAAGCAGCTCGATGGTCTGGAAACGAATCCGGACATCGTCATCGCGACCCCAGGTCGTCTGCTCGATCACATGGAGCGTGGCTCGATCAAGCTCGACAAGATCAAGTATCTCGTGCTCGACGAGGTCGATCGCATGCTCGACATGGGTTTCCTCCCCGACGTGCGACGCATTATCGACCGCTGCCCGAAGGAAAGGCAGACGCTGTTTTTCTCCGCTACCATGCCCGGCCAGATCGAGACCCTGGCCAACTGGGTGCTCAACAACCCGGTCGAGATCGAGGTCGGCGGCCGCCGTTCGCCGGCGGAAACCGTCACTCACGCTTTCTATCCGGTGTCCATCGATCAGCGTGACGACCTGCTGCTTGCGCTGGTCGACCAGACGCATTTCGACAGCCTCATGATTTTCACGCGGACGAAAAAGGAGGCCGACTCCCTCGCCGCGACCCTCAAGCAAAGCACCACGGAAGCCAACGTGGCGGTCCTTCACAGCGACATCCGTCAAAGCGATCGCACCAAGGCGCTGGCCGGTTTCCGCTCGGGTGAATTCGACGTCATCATCGCCACCGACATCGCCGCTCGCGGCCTCGATATTTCCGGCGTCACCCACGTCATCAACTACCGCGTTCCCGAGAATCCCGAAGACTACGTCCACCGCATCGGCCGGACCGGTCGCGCGCAGACCGAGGGCGATGCCTTCACCATTCTCGCCGCCGACGAAGTCGATTTCGCCAAGGCCGTGGAAAACTACATCGGCCAGAAGATCGAGCGACGGAAACTCGACGGTTTCGACTACATCTACACCGCGATTCTCGACGACTCGCCTCCCCGTCCCGTCCGTTCGCGCCGTCCCTCGGGACCGAAGCGTCGGCGGCGGTGATTTGAGTGATGAGTGAAGAGTGTTTAGTGATGAGACCCGGATCACTAAACACTGACTATTTACTGATCGCTCATCACTCATCACTCGAAAAATGCGCGTTCTCGCCATCGATCCCGCCCTCCGGAACACCGGCTATGCGGTGATCGAGCAGGAGCTACCTCCGGAAGGTCGTCGGGGAAAAATTGTCTATCGTGCCTTGGCCTATGGAACGATTCGGAATCAGCCCAAGCTCCGGCAATCTGGCTGCCTCGTCCGAATCCGCGAACAAATCCACGACCTCGTCACGGCGCATGCGCCGGAGGTCTGTGCCGTGGAAGGCGTCATCTATGTTCAGAGTTTCAAGACAGCCATCACTCTGGGCGCTGCCCGCGGCGCGGCCCTGCTCGCCGCCGCGGAGCACGGTCTGGAAATCTTTGAATATGCCCCCAAGCGGGTGAAACAGGCCGTGGTCGGTCGCGGGGCCGCGGACAAACAGCAGGTCGCGTTCATGATGCGCGCCCTGCTCGGACTGACCGAGACGCCTGAGCCCGACGCCGCTGACGCCCTTGCCATCGGACTCGCGCATTGCTACGCTCACGAACCGAATCGACCTCCCATCGGCGACAAACCGACCCCGATTTAGCCTTTCTCCACGGCCCCGATGAAGAAGATCTACGAACACATCGAATACGCCCGGGTCGGTCACTATCAGGCGATTCTGGAGTCGCAGGGGATCGCGACTTTGATCAAGAACCTGGGCGCCCAGGCCGGCGCTGGCGAGATCCCTTTTACCGAGGTATTTCCCGAACTGTGGGTCGTGAACGACCGTGATTACGATCGCGCTTTGAAACTGCTGGAGGAGTATCAGCCTCCGGACACCGATCTGCTGACTGACTGGACCTGTCCGAATTGTGGCGAACAGGTAGAAAAGGAATTCGGCGAATGCTGGAATTGTGGGACGGTCAGGTCGGATGGCGCCCTCGAATTCGAGGCCGAATCCCCCGAATATGAGGGCTGATTCGGACCCGAGATTCCCCTTGCCATCAAGGCTTTCCGGGCGAGATTAGCCGCCCTCTTCGCCCGAGTCGCAGGCGCCCCGAGGACTCGGATCCATCATGGGGCAATCGTCGGCAGGCCGAACTAACCTAACAACCCAACCCTAACCCAAACATACCCATGGCAGTCGCCATTGAATCCAATAACCCTGAGCTGTCTCAGCTCATCGAGAGCAACTTCCGCACGTATCGCGAGAACTCCATCGTGCACGGAACCATTCTCGAAATCAAAAAGCAGTACGTCATCGTCGATATCGGCGCGAAATCCGAAGGCATCATCCCGATCTCGGAATTCGAAGACGAAGAATTCGCCGTCGGCGATGAAGTCGAAGTCCTTCTCGAGAAGCTCGAGAACGACGAAGGCATGGTCATCCTTTCCAAGGAGAAAGCCGCTCACAAGCAGAACTGGGACAAGATCGTCGGCGTGTTCAACGAAGGCGGCCTCGTCAAAGGCAAGGTCAAGTCCGTCGTCAAAGGTGGCCTCATGGTCAACGTCGGCGTGGAGGCCTTCCTCCCGGGCTCGCAGATCGACATCATTCCTCCGAAGGATCTCAACGAATACGTCGGTAACGTTTACGAATTCAAGATCGTCAAGATCAACGATGATCGTAAGAACGTGGTCCTCAGCCGCCGCGAGGTTATCGAAGCCGAGCGTGCCGAGCAGCGCGCCCAGTTCCTCGACAGCGTCAAGATCGGCGACACCGTCGACGGCCTGGTCAAGAACCTCACCGACTTCGGCGCCTTCATCGACCTTCAGGGCATGGACGGTCTCCTGCACATCACCGACATGAGCTGGGGCCGCATCAATCACCCCAGCGAGATGCTCGTCATCGGCCAGCCCCTCACCGTCCAGATCCTGGACGTGGACAAGGAGAAAGAGCGCGTTTCGCTCGGTCTCAAACAGCTTCAAAACAATCCCTGGGAAGACATCGACGCCAAGTACCCGATCGGTTCGACCGTCAAGGGCAGCATCACCAAGCTGGTTCCCTACGGTGCGTTCGTCGAACTCGAGCAGGGCGTGGAAGGTCTCATTCACGTTTCCGAGCTCTCCTGGACCAAGCGGATCACCCGCCCCAGCGACGTGCTCAACGTCGACCAGGAAGTCGAAGCCGTGGTCCTCGCCGTCAGCAAGGAAGAGCAGAAGATCTCCCTCGGCGTTCGTCAGCTCGATCCCAACCCGTGGGACGACGTCGACGCTCGCTACCCGATCGGCAGCACGATCAAGGGCGAGATTCGCAACCTCACCGCCTACGGTGCCTTCGTGGAACTGGAAGACGGTATCGACGGGATGATCCACGTGTCCGACCTCAGCTGGACCCGCAAGATCAATCACCCGAGCGAAATGCTCAAGAAGGGCGAGGAAGTCGAAGCGCAGGTCATCGACATCGACAAGACCAATCAGCGCATCAGCCTCGGCATCAAGCAGCTCGAAACCGATCCCTGGGATGCCATCGACGGCAAATTCAAGGTCGGCGATCTGGTCAAGGGCACGGTGGCGAAGATCGCCAGCTTCGGCGCCTTCATCCAGCTCGAAGACGACATCGACGGCCTGGTTCACATCTCGCAGCTCAGCGAAGATCACGTGGCCAAGGTCAAGGACGTCCTCAAGGTTGGCGACGAGGTGGAAGCCCGCGTCATCAAGGTCGACCGCGTCGAGCGCCGCATCGGTCTCTCCATCAAGGCGGCCGAATACAGCGAGGAAGAACTCAAGAAGGAAACCGCGGCTTTCGAAGCCCTGCGTCCCAGTTCCGATCTCGTGGGTCTCGAGCAGGCCTTCAACATCGCGCAGGAAGAGTGGCGTCCGGGCGAAGAATCCTCCGACGAGGATTGATTCCCCAAAGGTTTTCTCCATCAAAGAGGGTCAGGTCCCGGACTTGACCCTCTTGAATGGGAAACCGGGATCGCTACTCGATCCAATTTCGAAAAACCGGTTTGGGAGATTCCCGGACCGGTTTTTTCGTGCCCCAGCCGTTAGTTGATCAACCCGCGAGCATCACGGCATCCGAAGAATCGTTGGCCATGGACCGATCGGCGGCGGGAGCGTCGCCCTCGAAGCGCACGCCGGGAAGGTTTCGCGCCAACACGCCGAACAGTTCTTCGCTGCGGAAAGGCTTCGCGAGGAAATCGGAACAACCCGCCTCGATGGCGGCGCTGCGATTCTGATCGAGCGCAAAGGCGGTCAGAGCCACGATCACCGGCAGTTCGTCCTCGTCGTAGGCTTCGTTGGCCGCCGCTTCTGCGACGATCGCCTGCGTTGCCTGGCGACCGGTCATCTTCGGCATCTGCTCGTCCATGAGGATGAGATGAGGCTGCCACTCGCGCCATTGCTCGACGGCTTCTTCGCCGTTCTCCGCTTCACGCAGCGAGAAGCCGGCCGGTCCGAGCAGCTTTTTCAAAAGGAGACGATTCGGCATCTGGTCTTCGGCGATGAGAATTCGAACCTCTGGCTGATCGGCCGCCAATCGTCGCGCCCGCGGAGTCGCTGGCGCATTTTCGCGAGACGTCGTCGACAGCTGCGGCAGGCATCGGTCCGAACGTTCCTTCGACAGGTCGGTCGAGACCTCATAGCACAATACCGAAAGCCGGAAAGTGGTGCCTTTCCCAACCTCGCTTTCGACCTCGATTCCGCCTCCAAGCAGTTCCGCAAACGCCTTGGCGATGGCGAGTCCGAGACCGGTGCTGTCCGCTGAGGCCTTGCCGGCATCGGTTTGCGTGTACTGGTCGAAAAGGGTTTCAATGTCCTCTTTCGCGATACCCTTGCCGGTATCCCGAACTTCGAAATAGATCCGGACCGGCCGCTTGCGGATGTTTTCCCGGTTCGTCACCTCGCCCGCGATCTCGGCCCAAGTCACCAACCTGACGCTGCCTTCGTCGGTAAATTTGATCGCATTTCCCAAGAGGTTGATCAGCACCTGGCGCACCTTGCTCTTGTCGGTTTCCACCACGCGGGGCAGTGCCGTCAACATTTCAAAGGGAAACTCCAGCCCCTTCGAACGCGCCCGCAGGCTCAGCATCTTGTGCATGGAACGCAGCATCCGTTCGAGCTCGAAACGCGCCGGAAACACCTCGATCTTGCCCGCCTCGATCTTGGCGAGGTCGAGCACGCCGTTGATCACTTCGTGCAGGTGCTCGCCGCTGTTGTTGATGATGGCCATCACCTCCCGTTGACGATCGTTCAGGTCGGGATCCTCGTTCATCACTTCGGAAAAACCGAGGATCGCGTTGAGCGGTGTCCGAAGTTCGTGCGTCATCTTCGCCAGGAAATCGCTCTTCGCCTGGTTGGCGCTTTCGGCCGATTTGCGCGCCGATTCGAGGACCTGCCGATGCCGACGCTCTTTTTCGGCAATTCGCCACTGGGCAATCGCGGTGCCGATCTGCTTGGAAAGCGCGTCGAGCATCTGGAGGCGGCTCTCCTTCAGGCTGGCGTTGCCCAGACCCGCGGATTCACGGGACTGGAGCACGATCACCCCGTTGATCTCATCGAGAAACGTGGTGCGGCGGAGAGTCAGGTTGCCTTCCGGCGAGAAATGTTTTCGCAGGAGGGCTTCCTGATCCGCCTCTTCGGAGACGGTCGCTCCATTCGCCATGATTTCCCGAACTTCGCGATGTTGAACGACCGCCCGCAAGGCCGCCTGAACGTCGACGGGAATCACGCCGCTCCTGAGCCATTCGCCGGCGGAGGCCGGATAGCTGGCCATCACCGTGAGACGACAGTTGTCCGACATCTCGGAATCCGTTTCCGCCTCGCCGGACGTGCAGGAAATGATCGCGCACCGATCGGCCCCGAACTGGTCGGCCACGTGATGCGTTGCATTCTCAAAGAGCTGAGCGACGTCCCGGCTTTTCCCGAGCTTCTGGCCGGCCTGCTCCAACAGCAAGGCGTGTTGCAACTGCCGCGCCAGTTCCGCTTCGGCACGATCCCTTTGCTGTTCGGCCCGCTCCCTGAGACGCCGCTGATACTGGAGGCGCGTGCGGTTGATCCCCGTCGAAGCGAGCCAGATGACCACCGCTCCGACGAGCACGAAAAGGATCCAGGCCCACCAGGTCCGGAACCACGGCGGACTGACGACGAGCGCGACACCGGCTTCGGGACTCCAATTGCGTCCATCGAATGACGTTTGCGAAACGAACTGATAACGCCCCGGATTCAGGCCCGTGTAGACCGCCTCGGCATGATTCCCGGCGATGGACCAGTGAAGATCCTGACCGTCGAGGCGAAATCGGTAGTAGAAACGATCCGTGTCGACCAATTGCCCGGGCGCGAGGCGAAATGAAAGCCGGCTCTTTCCGTCGAAAGGCAGGGTGAGAGATTGGGTTCGCGAGAGCGGTTCCTCGAGAATTCCCCCGGAATGGGGAATCAGAGGCTCACCCGAGACGCTGATGCCGGCGAGAACCGGTGCGGCGGGGACTTTCTCTTCCGGCAGGCAGGTGGGACGAATGACATTGAACCCGTTCGCCCCCCCGAAAATCAGGTCGCCGGAACTCAACCGCGCCGCGGCCCCCGCATGGAAGGCTCCCCGTTGCAGACCGTCGCCCTCCGAAAAGAGCCTAACCTGTCCGCTGTCTGGATCCAGCCTGGCAATGCCACGCCCCGTGCTGACCCAGATGAATCCCTGCTTGTCGGGCAGGACTCCCACCACGCGATCGTCGGGCAACCCGTTGCCGGTTCGATCAAATTTCCGCACTTCGCCTGTCGCCGGGTCGAAACGATTCAGCCCGCCGTTGACGGTGCCGATCCAGAGAAAGCCGCGCCGATCGGCCGCCAAGCTCAACAAACCATCGGCGGAGAGGGCATCTGGCTTGGGATCAAGGGCCTGGTAATAAGTGAGTTGCCCCAGCTTTCGATCCAGCAGGAAAAGACCTTCCCAACTCGCCACCCAGGTG
The DNA here is from genome assembly GCA_020439945.1 of Verrucomicrobiia bacterium. Taxonomy (GTDB): domain Bacteria; phylum Verrucomicrobiota; class Verrucomicrobiia; order Verrucomicrobiales; family DEV007; genus JAEUHH01. The sequence continues at coordinate 4,403 of JAGRPB010000062.1, read as the reverse complement.
CGCCCCGCGCCATCGCGAGCGATCGCCGTGACGTGGCGGCACTGGGGGGACGGTTCGTAGCCGCCGGTGATCGCGGTCTCTTCATCGTTTTTTGGAGGAACCGAATCGATGGTCAGCGCCGATAGAAAGGACATCTTTTCGCCCGATTCGAGACAGCGAACGACCCCGCCACCCATCGTTCCGATCCAGAGATGACCGTCCACATCCTCGTGAATCACGGTCACAGAATCGTGCGGCAGACCCGCGCCCTCTCCCTGCTGGTGGGTCAGGCGGACGATTTTTCCATCCACTTCAGCGCGGAGCAGGCCCTCGCCACGAGTTCCCATCCACACCCGGCCGAAGCCGTCCTCCCACAAGGCCTGGACGAAGGGCGCATCCTCGAAACCGGGAACCTCTTCATTGCCACGGTTCTCTTTTTCCGGGAGGTCGATCGAAGGTTCGGCGATCCAGCCAGTGTCGGGATGCCAGTGTTTGAGTCCGGATTCCGTGCCGATCCAGACCGATCCATCGTGACGCTCGCTGAAACCCCAGATCGCCGACGCGGCGAGTATGCCCTTGGCGGGCTGATTCAGGCGCACGAGTTCGAAGCCGAAACGATCGAGTTCAAGGCGATTCACGCCCGCCCCATCGGTGGCGATCCAGAGCACTCCCCGCGCATCTTCCCAGATCTCGTTGATCAGCAGACTGGAAAGGCTCCCCGGATCAAGCGGATCGGGACGATAGATGGCCGAACGCCGGGTCGAACGATCGAGGCGGCAAAGTCCGAGCGGAGTCGCCACCCAGAGATGTCCCTCAAGGTCCGAATGGAGCCCGGTGACCACCTTTCCAGGGACCTCACCCGGGGTGATCCCCACGGACGAAGCCGCCGCCGGCATCGCATCCGGTTTATCGACGGCAAGCCGGAACAATCCTGTGCCTTGCGTGCCGATCCACAACGCCTGATGCCGGTCGAAAGTCAGGGCCGTCAGCGGTGAAGCCGATTTCCATTTCAGATCGAGTCGATCCCGCTCCGCGTCCCAGTGGAACAATCTGCCATCCTGCATGGCGACCCACATACCGCCATGCAAACCTCGCTCCATCGCGGACACTCGCGATTGAGCCGCCCCGATTTCGAAGATCGTGACCCGCCCATCGCTGAGGCGCAACCTCGCCAGTCCCTGCCCCGTCCCGACCCAGAGATTCCCTCGTCCGTCCAAAGAAAGTGAGACAATTTCCTGTCCGGGCAGCGGTTGGGAACCGAAATAGCGTTCATTTTTCTCAGTGACCGGATCGAAGCGGTTCAATCCGCCATTGTGGGTGCCGACCCAGAGTATTCCATCGGGACCCAACTCGATCGCCGAGATGTGATCACTGCTCAGAGTGCTCTGGCCACTGTTATTCTGATGAAACACCCTGATTTGAGCGCCATCGAAGCGGCAGAGTCCGGAGTCCGTGCCCATCCAGGTGACGCCGTCGCGATCCTGTACCACACAGGTCACCGTCGACGATGCCAGGCCGTCTTCCGTGCCGATGTGACTGAACCTGACATGTTGCAGATCAGGAAGCGACGAGGCCCGCTCATTCGCCGGGATCGACGGAGATGCGCCCAAGGACATGGCCCCGGCCAATAGTAGGCCGGGAACGCCCAGAATCTTTTTGCTGCAAACCACTAGAATTGACTAATGAAAATCACATTTATTATAATTTTTATTGTTTTTGAATTCAATTATAAAGATTCGATTTACTGAAGTATTTTTTTTCTCTTTCCTTTCTTCAAAACCTGATTTTCCCGAACGCCTCACCTACAGTCCCGCCCATGACCTGGTTTTGGATCACCCTCGCCGTCATCGTCTTGATCCTGATTTCGATCGTGATCTTCGATGTCACCCAAAAAAAACACGCGATCCTCCACAACTTTCCAATTCTCGGACACTTTCGGTATCTGCTTGAGGCGATCGGTCCCGAGCTGCGGCAATACATCGTCACCGACAACGACGAAGAGCGTCCCTTCTCCCGCGATCAACGACGCTGGGTCTATTCGTCCTCAAAGAAGGAGAACAACTACTTCGGTTTCGGAACGGACAACGACCTGGAGTTGTCCCCCAACTACATCATCGTCAAACACGCGGCCTTCCCCCTGGATCATCCGAGTCATCCCGGCGAACCCGGGTACGATCCGTCGTGTCACCTGCCTTGCGGCAAGATCTTCGGCGAATTCCGGAAGCGTCCCAAAGCGTTCCGCCCTCAATCGATGGTCTACGTGTCAGGCATGAGCTTCGGTTCGCTCGGAGCCGTGGCGGTGGAGGCCATGAATCGCGGCTGCCAACTCGCCGGGGCACTCCACAATACCGGTGAAGGCGGCCTGTCCCGTCACCACCTCCATGGCGCGGATGTCATTCTTCAGGTCGGCACCGCCTACTTCGGCGTTCGCGATCGGGAGGGACGCTTCTCTCTCGACAAACTGGTCGAGACGGTCGAGGCCCACCCCCAGATCCGCGCCATCGAAATCAAGCTCAGCCAGGGCGGCAAGGCGGGAATCGGAGGACTCCTGCCCGGCGAAAAAGTGACGCCCGAGATCGCGGAGGCTCGCGGTATCGAAGTGGGAGTGACCTGCGCCAGCCCTCCCGGGCACAAGGAATTCCGCGATGCCGACGGCTTGCTGGATTTCATCGAAAAACTCGCCTCCGCTACCGGACTGCCGGTCGGCATCAAGTCGGCGGTCGGCGAAACCAAGTTCTGGACCGACCTGGCTCGCCTTTCCGCCACGACCGACCGGGCACCTGACTTCATCGTCATCGACGGTGGCGAAGGCGGCACCGGCGCGGGACCGCTCGCTTATACGGATCACGTGGCGCTTCCTTTCAAGCTGGGCTTCACCCGCGTCTACCGGGAATTCCTCCGCCACGGCATGACCGACAAGATCGCTTTCGTCGGCTCGGGGAAACTTGGTTTTCCCATCGAATCCCTACTCGCCTGCGCCCTTGGCTGCGACATGATCGCGGTGGCGAGAGAGGCGATGCTTTCCATCGGCTGCATCCAGGCCCAGCGCTGCCACACCGGTCACTGTCCCGCCGGAATCGCCACCCACCATCCCTGGTTGATGGCGGGACTCGATCCGACCTCGAAATCGGGCCGGCTCGCAAACTATCTGGTCACGCTGCGCAAGGAGATCCTGAAATTGTCCCACAGTTGCGGGGTCGAGCACCCCCATCTCTTGACTCCGGATCATTTCGAGATCATCGATGACCGGTTCGGCTCGGCGTCACTGGAAACCATTTTCGGGTTCGATCAGGCGATTCCGCGCCCGAGCGACGAAGAGCAGAAAGCGATCGCCGACCTGATGCGCGACCTCGGGAAAAACTGAGGGTATTTACCACTCCAGTCACGCGATCCAGTCGTGGATCACCTTGCCGCCGACATCGGTCAGCCGGAAATCCCGTCCCTGGAAACGGTAGGTCAGTTTCAGGTGATCCAACCCGAACTGGTGGAGCATGGTCGCGTGCAGGTCGTTGATGTGAACCGGATTCTCCTCAATGTTCCATCCGATCTCATCGGTCTTTCCATAGACCATGCCACCCTTCAATCCGCCACCGGCCAGCAAGGTGGTAAAACAGAACGGGTGATGATCGCGCCCCGTATTGGCGTTGCGACCGCGCCGGTTTTCGCCGAGCGGGGTGCGACCGAATTCAGCCCCCCACACCACCATCGTTGAATCGAGGAGACCACGCTGCTTCAGGTCCTTGATCAGGGCCGCGATCGGCTGATCGGCAGCGCCGGCATTGTATCCGTGGTTCTTGTCCAACTCGGAATGCTGATCCCAACTCGCGTGGATGATGTTGATGAAGCGCACTCCCCTCTCGACCATGCGCCGCGCCAGCAGGCAATTCCGGGCGAAGGTATCGTAGGTGGGAACGCCCGGGAGCGATCCGCGAAAGCCCGAACCCTCCGGCTCCGGTCGCCCGACGCCATACATCTCCAGCGTCGCCTTCGATTCGCCGGAAAGATCGACCAGTTCCGGCGCCGCCGTCTGCATCCGATTGGCGAGTTCGTAGTTGGCGATGCGGCTGGCGATCTCGGGGTCATGCACTTCCTGGTAGCGCTGTTGATTCAGATCTCTCAGCGCGTCGAGACCCGCACGCTGAAGTTCGGGCGGCAATCCTTCGGGATTCTGCAGGTTCAGCACCGGTTCGCCCTGATTGCGGAAAAGCACGCCGGCGTACTTCGACGGCAGAAAACCCGACTGCCAAAGCGTCGATCCGCCCGACGATCCCCGACCAGCCGTCAGGACGACGTACCCCGGCAAATTCTGCGAGGCTGATCCGAGCCCGTAATTGATCCACGAACCCATCGTCGGCATCCCGAATCGCGAGACCCCACACTGCATCATCAGTTGACCGGGATGGTGATTAAATTCCGCACTGTAG
>JAGRPB010000061.1 GCA_020439945.1 Verrucomicrobiia bacterium | reverse complement strand
ACCGGCCCGCTGGTGGTGGCGCGCGACCTGGCGCACTCACGACTGCGTGAGCGCCTTGAGAAAACCGGCGAACTGCCCGAATACTTCAAGGAGTTCCCGATCTACTACGCCGGCCCGGCCAAGACCCCCCAGGGCATGGCCAGCGGCAGCTTCGGGCCGACGACCGCCGGCCGGATGGACAGCTACGTCGACTTGTTTCAAAGCCACGGCGGCAGCATGGTCATGCTCGCCAAAGGCAATCGCGGCCAGCAGGTCACCGACGCCTGCAAGAAACACGGAGGCTTCTACCTCGGCAGCATCGGCGGCCCCGCCGCCATCCTGGCCAAGGAGAGCATCAAAAAACTCGACGTCGTCGAATTCCCCGAACTCGGCATGGAAGCCATCTGGAAGATCGAAGTCATCGACTTCCCCGCCTTCATCCTCATCGACGACAAAGGGAATGACTTCTTCCAAAGCGTGGGACCGGGCTGCAGCGTGCAGCATTGAGGCGGGAAGAGGCGACCGTATGAAGAGAACGGCGGAGGCGTGCTGACTGCCATGCGATAGCGTCCGTCCTCTTCGGTTAGACATGGAACCCGTCTCTGGACGGACGTCTCGGCGAGACGTCCCTACCGTCATCGCGACGATCGTGCTTGGTAGGGACGCACCGCCGGGGCGTCCGCGATCTGGGAAACGGCGTCCTTTTCAATATGCCGCGTCCCATTCTTCGAAACGATTCAAGAGCGCGAAGGTAGCCGCGCTTGCCAAAGCGTGAGACGGCGCCAGTCCACCGTCTGGCGACGGCGGCTACCAGTGCTTCGCGGCGGCCTCGGCGTCCTCCAATTCCTCCCGCCGCCGCCAATATTCGTGTTTCTCGATCAACGCTCGCGCCTTGGTCAGTTCGTCGCGGTCGCGGAAGAGGCGGGCGCGGTAGAGGTGGACATCGGCGAGAAACAGCGGCATCGGCCCGCGCTCGGCGATCTGCTGGGCTTCGCGGAGATAGGCCTCGGCCTGATCCTTGTCACCGAAGACGCCTTCGTAGAGAGCGGCGGTGAGGAGGGCTTTGGGGAGAAAGCAGAGTTCGTTGGCCTCGCGGAGGGCGGTTAAAGCTTGGGAAGTTTTCAGTGTTAAGTTTTCAGTTTTCAGCGCGTCAGGGGCCTCGGCGGCGGAAGGAGAGCCGCCGACCGGAGTCGGAGCGGACAGGATCGCCGCGTAGAGTTCCGCCCGCGCCAGGATGAGGTGGTCGAGGGCGATGTCGAGGAGCAAACCGCGTTCCGTTGACCATTGCACCGTTTGGGAGGCACGGCGTTTGGCTTCAGCGCAGGCTTCGAGGGCTTCATGCAAATGTGGAGGGCGTCGCTTTGGACGCTTCGCTCCGCCTTCGGCGGCCGATGTCCGCTCCGCTCCCATTGTCGGCGCCCAAGCTTCCTCTGGGGCACGGGCGGCCGCTGAACGCGTTTTCGAATTCTCGCCTTGGTTTGGATCGTCGCTCTCGATAGTCAGGGCGCCGACGGAGCGACGCCCTCCAAGTCTTTGCCACGCCGCGCGCTCGGCGGGGGCCAGGATCAGGTCGCAATACCGAAAGCCCCGCAGCGAGTAGAGCAGCGGATACACGGGCTGGTCCTCGGCCTGCATCCGCTCGGCTTCGGCGAAGAGCGCCCGGGCTGCCTCGCGATCGCCGTGCTGATGCCGGGCGTCGGCGGCGATGGCGTGGTCGCTCAGTTTTTCAAACGCGTCCCCGCTCTGGTCGGCGAAGTCGACGGCGCGCTGGCCGTCGGCCACCGCCGCGTCCAGTCGGCCCAGCGTCACCTCCAATTCGCTCAGGTTGCTGGCGCGGATCGCTGCTTCGTGCAACTGGTGGATTTTTTGGTCGCCATCCAGGTTCTCAGCGGCTGATTCCGCCATCAGGACTCCAGCCCGCATCGGCTCCACCGCTTCAGTGAGGCGGCCAAGGGCGCGTAGGTTGACCGCCGCCACCGCGAGGAGCCAGGCCTGGTCCGCTTCGTCGCGCAGGTTCGGCGAGAGCCGCCGCCACGGTTCGTCGAAAAACGCCGCCACCGCCCCCAGGTCCGCCCCGAACGCCCCGAGTTTTTTCATGCTGTAGAATTCTTGGCCGCGCAGGATGCGGTCGAAGTAAACGGCGTCGCACGCCTCCTGCTGCCGCCCGGCGAGACAGCCGTGACTGACGGCCTGGTAGAGGGGCTGGAGGCCATCGATGCCGTCGGGCCGGTGCGGCGTTGTGCTCTCGCACAAATGATCGAACAAGCGCGAATGCGCGGCGCGGAAGGCCTTTTCCTGCGTCTCGCGCAGTTGCTTGGCGAAATATTCACGGATCAGAGGATGGGCGTCCACGGTGAAGTCCTCGCCGCCACCGCCCCCGTCTTCGCTGGCGCGCAGCTTCAGCAGGCGGGCGCGCTCCAGGCGACGGAGGACGATATTCCAACCGGCGGTGTCGAGGTCGGCTAAGCAGTCGGTGAGGCCTTCGATCACGGGATCGCGTCGTAGGGCCTCCAGGCAATCGGGGCGCGCGGGACGGTCGAAAAGGCCGGTCAGGCGCAGCACGGCGAGGTCCTCGGGCCGACCCTCGGGGGAGGCGAGCCATTGTTCATAGACTTCGAGCACTTTCCAAGCGGTGCGGTTGCGGTTGGGGCGGGTCTGGCGGTCGGCGACATCGAGCCGCACGCGGTCGCGCCGGCGGATGTCGCCGCCGTGCCCGTCGGCGAGAAAGCGGCCGAGCAGGGTCAGGCTCAAGGCGTGGCAATCGAAGTCCTCGCAGGCCCGGCGCAGATCGTCGTCTGATCCGGTGATCTGCATGTCGCGCAGCAGACGGATGGCGGTCTCGACGGGCAATTCCTCGAGGTTGCGCTCGCGGGCGGCGCCATGGTCCGTAGCACGGCCGACGCCGGTGAGAGCCTGGCGGCTGGTGACGACGCAGAGGCCGGGGTTTTTCGCGGCGAGACCGTTGAGCAAGTCAGCCATGTCGGGATCGAGCAAGCGTCCGGCTTGTGAATGGCTGGGCGGATACTGAAGCGGCTCCAGGCCGTCGAGGACGAGAAGGGTGCGGTGTTTTTGAATCAACCCGGCGAGTCGCTCGCCCTTGCCGGGCAGGGTGGGGTCCGGATCGCCGGAGAAGGTGAGGGCGCGCTCGAAAAAGTCGCCGGCGCTACCGGAGCGGAACGGGGTGGGTGAATCGGCCTCATCCTCTGCGGACTCGCCATCGTCGCTGACGGTGCCCTGTTCGTAGAAACTCCAGTCGAAATAGCGGAGCGGGTCGGGCTGGCCGTCGGCGTTCTTCCAATCGCGATCGGCGAAGCGGGTCTGAATCCATTCGGAAAGGAGGGCGGTCTTTCCCACGCCGCCCCAGGCGATGAGTGAGACGAGGTGGACCGTTTCCACGCCGCCCCACTGATCGTCGAGCCAGGCGAGGGCTTCCTCCCGGCCCAGGAAATGCTCGGCCGCGTGATGGAGGAAGCGTGGCGGGTGGATGCGCTGTTCGGGCTCGGGCGGCTGGTAGCCGAAGTGGTGAAAAATATCGGCGGTGATCTGCGCGAGCCGAAGTGGCTCGTCGCGGAGCGTGTGAGCGTGGTGGCGGGCGATGTGGAGATTGTCCAGATGTTCGCGCTGCGGAAAATCGGGTGCTTCGTGCCCCTCGACGGCGTAGACGATGACATCGATCCCGCGATTCAGCGCGAGCCAGGGTTCCCATCCCGCGTAGGTGAGGCTGGAGAAGTCGCCGAGCAGGGTGCGGACCCGGGGATACGCTTGGAGAAAGGTGTCTTTCGAAGTGTGATCGAAGAAATCCGCGATGGCGTCGGCATTGGCAGGCGAGCCGGCCTCCGTTCCGACGAGGTGAATGAGGAGTTCACAGGGCGCGATGAGGTCGTCGAGTTTGCGGACGGTGTCACTGGCCGACGCGGGAAAGTCCGGCTGCACGACGACATCGAAGGTCGCGGCCAGGGTGTCGCGCAGATCGGTGCGCAACGCGGCGAACTGGCGATTGGCGACGGAAATGAAGACGGATTTTCTCATGAGGCGGGCGGGTGAGAAGGGTGGGCAGGGCGGTTCTCGATTTTGCCCTCGGCTTCGTCGCAACGGTTCATCACGCCCGCAGGTTAGGAGATTGGGACGCCCGGGGCAAGATCGGGATTGGGGCGCCTCCGAAGAAAGGGAAACGCGATTTTCGCCCGACGATCAGGGATCCGGATGCCGGAGGGCCGGGTCGGTGATGAGCTTGCGCATGCGCCAGAGGAGGACGCCGGTGCCGACGAGGGAGAGAGCCGCGCAGATGAGGAAGATGCGGTTCGACGGGAGGGAGAGGTGCTTGCGGGCGAGGAGGAAGATGAGGGAGCCGACGGTGGAGGCGACGAAGGACATGGCATTGGCGGTGCCGAGGAATCGGCCGCGCTCGTCGGGGGGCGAGAGGTGCTGGAGCAAGGCCTGGAGGGGGACGATGTAGAAACCGGCGAACACCCCGGCTCCGAAGAGGAGCGAAGCGACGAGGTAGTAGTGCAGCGGCAGGACGCCGAGCAGGGCGAAGAAGACCGACATGCCGATGGCCCCGACGGGAATGAGACGGGGCTCAATGTGTTTTCCCGAGATGAGCCCAGCGCTGACGCTGCCGAGTCCGATGGCGACGCCGAGGATGCCGAGGAGGACGCTGGCCTGCGTCGGGCTGACGGAAAGCAGGTCGCGATAGTCGGGAAGGATGAGCAGGGCGAGCATCCCGATCATGTAGAAGGTGGCCCATGCGATGGCGACGAGGAGGAGCGAGCCGCGGCTCATTTCCCGGATCGCGGTCCAGTAGGTATCGATGAGGTTGAACGAGGGCCGGACCGTGGGATCCATGGCCTTGAGCCGGGGAATGAAAAGGCAGGTGCCAAATCCGAGCAAGGCGACCACGAGTAGCGCGGCCCCAGGGACCCAGCGATGCGCTTCGGCGGAGCCTTCCGGATCGAAGGCGGAATAGACGGGCCCGGCGGCGAGAGTGCCGACGATGACGGCGATGTTGGTGAACATGTTGATCGAGCCGTTGGCCTGGCTGAGCTGGGCATCGCCGACCAGCTCGGGGATCATGCCGTACTTGGCGGGGCCGAAGAAGGAACTCTGGATGGCGAGCAGCAGCATGGCGAAGAGCGTGATCCAGAGATTTCCCGCGAGGAAACCGGAGAAGCCGACGGCGGCGATCCCGATCTCGGCGACTTTCACGAGCACCGTGATGCGCTGCTTGCTGGTGCGATCGGCGATCTGGCCGGCAAATCCCGAGAGGATGATGAAAGGAATGGTGAGGCAGAGGGCGACGTAGCTCTGGCCTCCCTTGCCGAGCTGTCCCGCCCAGATGCCTCCCGTGGCCACGGCAAAGGTGAGGACGCCCTTGAGCAGGTTGTCATTCACCGCGCCGAAAAACTGGGTGAACATCAGCGAGGTGAAACCCTTGTTGAACACGCGTCCTTCCATGGACTGCGACTATGGCAGAGGAAGGGCGAAAGGGAAGCCCGAAGGACGCGGCTCCGCCGAACTCCGGAATCTGGTGGAGGGGGGAGCGCTTCAGGGGATACCTGTCGCGGAGAGGTGATTGGGATGTCCCGGCGAGGTGGGGCTCTCCGTTTTTGCCGATCGAAGCGGATCAGGCGGGCGCTTTCTCCAGAGCCGCCCTGCAGGAGCTGATCGAGCAGGTAGCCGTTGGCCCAGTGGATCTCGCCGCCGTCGAATCAGGCGCGCCGGGCATTCTCCGCGCCGCAGCGGAAATCGACGATGTCTGAATTCTGAACCCGAGGCCATTGACGTTTCCCGAACAAATTGATATCTCCCGTGCCGATGAGGCGAGAAATTCGAATGGTTAGGCTGGGTTTCCTGCTTTCTTTCCTAATCCTGTCGACGGGAAACCGATCGTTGGCTGAAGGATTTCGTTCGTTCACGAACCGGGAAGGCAACCAGATCGAGGCGGTGACGCTGGGGGTTGATCTGAAGACGTCGAGCGCGAGTCTCCGCCTGCGCGATGGTCGGGAGTTCGCGGTGCCGATCGCCTCGCTCTCGCTCGATGATCAGGCCTGGCTGGTGGCCTGGGAAAAGGAGAGGCGGGCAACGCGGGATCCGGGAGGGTGGAAATCGGTCGTGGTGACGCTGCCGCAGGTGATGAGCCGGATCGAGGCGCCGGGCTGCCACGGGGCATTCTATCGCATCGGGCTGAAGACCTGGCGGGGGGAGATCCCGGAAGGCGCGTGGCTGAGGGTCTCCGACGTGGTCGACGGCAAGGTGGGCAACTACGTGGCCGAGCCGGAATTAATTCTCCGCTTCGATGGTTTCTGGAACGCGCTGGAGGTGACGTTTGAAGGCGGACTTTTCCGCGCGAGTTTCGACGGGGCGGCGCCGGTGGTGGTGGGCGCCACGGGAAGCATGGCGTCGGATGGAGTGATCCCGCAACCCGTTCCCGGCCGGGTTTTCGACCGTCAGCGTACCCAGGCGGAGCAGGAAGAGTTCTTGAGGAAGGTCAGGGAACTGGTGCCAGAGGGGAGGCGGATCTGTTTCCAGCCGGCCATCACCATGCAGGAACCGGTCAGGCGTCGTTATCGGGATCTTTTCGAGGCGTTGGTCATCGCTGGCGACTATCAGATTTCGCTGCTCGATTTCGTGGACTATTGGCAGGTGCGGGGGCTGCGGGTGGAAGACGATCTATCCCTCCAGTCCCTCGATCCCTCACACCTCTCCACGCTGGAGTATCTCGGTGTGGAAAAGAATATCGAGGACATCGACAAGTTGGCCGGGTTCGAGGCGCTGTCAGTGGTCGAACTGGGCCGAATCGATGGACAAAGTGGTCTCGACCACCTTGCCAAGGTGCCGAATCTCCGGCTGGTCGAAGTGGGTAGCCTGCGGGATGACGACACGACCTTCTCCCTCACGGGTTGGGACCAACTCCCGAAGCTCCAGGGGATCGATTTCGATCTTCGCTATTGCCGGATCGACGCGCAATCCGTGGGGCGATGCCTGGGGCTGCGCTCGATGTGTTTCGAGGATTACAATCAGGATCCCGCCGGCGGTTGGATGAGAAACCTGGCGGCGCTGAGAAATGCCTACTGGTCGTCGCGGCTGGATGCGGCTCCTCTGATCGAAATGGCGCAGGCGAGTGCGTGGTCTCCCGGGATGCGTTCGGTGAAGAACTGGAACACGACCCCCTTCACGCACTTGCCGTCGCTGCGGGCGATCGTTCATCCGGGCTCAGTGAGGAAGCGGACGTTGACGCGCACGAATTCCGAGGGACAGCAGGTCACGCTAACCGGGGAATTGCCCTACCTCTGGCCGAACGCGGGGATCGAGGGGGCGGAGTTCCTGGAATACATCGAGATCGACGGCGTCAGCCAGGAAATGCTCGACGCGATCTTTGCCAAGGTGAACCCGGGTTCGGTCAGGACGTTGGTCCTATCAAACCTCCTCGACTGCACCGATCTGAGCGGTCTGGCCAGATTGGAAAATCTTCGCGTTCTCTCGCTGTCGCATTTCGACAGCGTCTTTCGCGACGCCGAACTCGGGGAGATCGACGTGAGGCCGCTGAAATCCCTGGAGATCCTGGAAGTGATTTCCAACGGCAGCAGCCCGCCGCCACGCGTTCTTCACGGCGAGGTGATCTACAAGGACATCGGGGATTCCAGTCCCAGAGCGAAGTTCCATAATTTCTGAGGCAACGCGTTCTCAGTGAATCGGTTTCGAGATTGGGAGATCGCAAACGGGAGACCAGGAGCTCAGGAAGCTTGGAAGTCGTAGAGAGGCGGGAGAGCGGGGAAGCCGCCACAGGTTCAAAGCGGGGGGGAAGTTGGCGAAAATTGATGCGTGACCTTGCAACTCGCAATTATGAGGATTCTCATTTTTGATGTTGACCAAATTTCCTCCGCACTTCAAAATGCGAGGCCTATGAAAGCAGGAACCCGTCGTCTGTTGTTACCATTGCTGGTAGTCGCCTTGTCATTTGCCTTCACCGCCAACTCAGAGGCAGTCATACTCATTTACCGAGTAACTTATTCGGCAAAAGCAAAATTCTTCCCGAGAGGAGGCACGGCGGGTAACTCCTTTGCCCATCGCGGATATTTGGTGATCGACACCAACAATCTGGGCAATAGTCAATCGGTGGAGATTTTTCCGGCAAATAGAACTTATCAGGTGAACGGTTCAATGATCAGCAATATCGCTCCCAACTTGATTGCTTTTGCCAATTTGAACCTGAAAGGCGATGCTTTTGCGGAGACACAAGCGGGCCTGATTGGTTTTTCCAACGGAACGCTAACAATTTCTCGCGGCTACCGAGGAGTTATTCCGCGCAATGGAATTCGCTTCCCCCCTTCGACAACTATTTTTTCCGGCTTTGCTCGAGTGCTGAGAGGAACGGGCAACGTCACATTTAACAGTCAACAAGGATTTGATAGTTGGCGCACATCTGAAGTTTGGAGAATGCTGCCTCTTACCGGGGGAAATCCTAACAGTGCCGCCACTGGAGTTACGGCGATAACGAGTCTTTTGATTAGCCGCAGATACACTCCCCTAAACTGATAGAAAAATTTCCGAGTAATCTCTCTTGCGGCGGACGTTAGCACGTCCGCCGCTTTTTTATTTGAGATAAGGTAAGGTCGTCAAATCGTTACTGGTAGGGCAATCTATGCAGATGAAAATAAGACTCCTACACAGGTCGCTTCTCTGCGCTTTGTTTTTCCTTGCGGTTGCTTGTAGTCGAAACGATCGCGAGACCGATTCTGAAATCGATTCTGGGCAACCGGTGGTGACCTTTGGAGGGAAACCAACGAACGGCGACGCTCTCTCATTGCCATCCGGGCAACCAATAGATGGGATCGGTTTCGATTTGTCCTTAGATACTGACTTGGAAGCACGGGAGTTCTCCGAGTTGTCTCCCGAGGCAAAGGCGGAACTACAAAAGCTGATCGCGGATTTTCACCAGTATCCAAACCGCCGTTCCGAAATTCTGGAACAGATCGAATCGGACTATTATGGAAAAGAGATATTGCCGTTGATTCGAGAGATCTTGGGGATGGGGGACGAGTCGCTGAGTCTCCAAGCCGTCGAAGCACTTGCAGGAAATACGTCACCGGATGTCATTCCAGTGCTCGATTCCGCATTGAAAAACTCATCTGAAGAGGTGCGACTCTCCGCCATTCTCGCTGCCTCGCAGGTGAGAGACGAGGCGTTTGTCGGCTTCATTGGGAAGGCCTTCAACGATACCGCCGAATCGGTTCGTTTGACCTCGCTCGATGTCTTGGAGAATCAAACTCGAAACAACCGCTTGAAGATTTACGACGTGGCGATGGATTCAGCCTACTCGGACGTTAACATGGCGGCCATCGTTGCGCTCGAAATGGAGGCGAGTCCGGACAGCATCGAAATCCTGATCAAGGGATTGGATTCGCCCAATGCCGATGTCCGTGCCGAAGCACAGGTTTCGCTTGAGTTCCAACTCGACCAAACCTTCGACACGGCTGCCCAGGCCAGGGAGTGGTGGACGAAAAATCGGAATCGCTACGATCAGGAGCTCTTTCTGAAGGAAACGGGTAGCTGATGGTTTTTTCTGCACCCGAATCCCTTCAAATCATCAGGCGAGTTCGATTTGTCAGCGCTTCCTGGTCTCCCTTCCGCAAACGATTCAGTTTCGCGGAATTCTCGTAACCGGTGCCCAGGAAATCCCGCCATTCCGCGCTTGCGCGGGACGTTTTCCGGCCTTTCTTTCCGCTTTCTCGCGAAAAACCACACTCCCCAGACAGATCAAATGAAATACCTGCCCGTCCTTTTTGGCCTCCTGGCGACAGCGCTTTCGACCGCTTCCGCCGACGAGCCCACCATCCTTTTCAAGCAAGGCGACAATGACTTCGGCATCTATCGCGCGCCCGGTCTCGTTCGCGCGGCTTCCGGCAATCTCATCGTGTCGGCCGAGGGTCGCAAGAACCCGGAAATGCGCTGGAGCGAAACCCGTCCCTTCATCCGCGTCTCCACCGACGGCGGCAAGAGCTGGGGCGATGCCGAAATGTTCGCCGACGCGCCCGCCGACGCGAAACAGAATCCGGTGTTTGTCGAAACCGGCGCCGCGGAAGCCGGCCAGATCGGGGTTCACAACCTGACCGGCACGGCCGACAAGGACGGCGGTGTTCACTGGCTTTATGCGGTCGATTTCCAGAAGGTCTACTACGTAAAAACCGACGACAAGGGCGCCAAGCAGGGTGAGCCGGTCGACCTGACTCCGGTGTTCGAAAAATTCCGCGACGAAGTGGACTGGAAGGTGATCGCGCCCGGACCCGGTCACGGTATCCAGCTCGCCAGCGGTCGCCTCGTGGTGCCGGTCTGGATTTCCGACGGCAAGGAAGGCATCGGCCTGCAGGCCGCGGCGGTGAGCACCGTTTTCTCCGACGATGGCGGCAAAACCTGGGACCGTGGTGAGATCGCGGCCAAGCATTTCACGCTGGAAAACACCAAGACCGGCACGCCGATCGAATTGCCCAGCGAAGCGTCGATCGCTCAGGGCGCCGATGGCACGGTCGTTTTGAATATCCGCAACAAGGCGCTCAAGGGGCAACGCGCCCAGTCGAGCAGTAAGGACGGCGCCACTGGTTGGAGCGAGGCGGAATTCGTCGACGGACTCATGGAACCCATCTGCCAGGGCAGTCTGACCGCCGCCGGTGACAAGGGCCTCGTCTTCGCCAACCCGGCCAACATGATCATGCGCAAGTCGCTGACCGCCCGTCTCAGCACCGACGACGGCAAGACCTGGCCGGCCAGCTACGTCATCGACGACGGCATCGCCGGCTACTCCGATCTCGCCAGCGATGGCTCCACCGTCTGGGTGGTCTATGAGCGCGGCGCGGCCCCGTCCGATCGCGACCCGGAAGCGATTGCGTTCACCAGCTTCGGTGTTGACGCTCTGAAGTAAGCTGCGATCGGCCGGCCGCGAGCCGGTTTCAGATTTTCGATGCAACCCTGTCAGGTCCGCGACCTGACAGGGTTGTTTGCGTTTTGGGGAAGCGGAGCGGAGCGCCGGGCCAGCGAGAGAGAGGGAAGAGTCATACCAAATCCAGGGAATTACCTGGCGATTCAGAGAAGGAAGAAAGATTGATCGGCCTTCGGCGATGATCGGAGATTCGGGCCGTTTTTCCCTGGATGCTTCGTTGCTCGTTGGTTGCGCTGCCCGCATCGCGCCTCGCCCCAAGAAAAACCGCCTTCGAAAATCGTCAGGTGATTCCTTGGAAGTGGTACAACGGGCGGGATAAGGCCGAAGGTCTTTCTCACCGCAGCCTGGGGCAGGGCGAAGCGCCGCCCCAGGAGTTGGTTTGGGGTTTTCCGGGTTGGCTGAAGGCCAACTTCACCGGGCAAAACCTTCCGTTCCTGTCCTTTTGGGCGCGACCTTTGCGGGGAACGATGGTTGCATCAGGGCATGAAATTTTCCCGATTTCTTTTCCTGCTCGCCTTGTTCGGGCCAATCACTTTTTCGATCACCGAAGCCGATGCCCAGCGGCAAAGCCCTTTTGATCTGTGGGACAAGAACAGCGATGGCAAACTGGTTCGGGAAGAGTTGCCGGCACCGTTGCGGCGGAATTTCGACCGGGTCGACCGAGACGGCGACGGGTTCATTTCGAGAGGTGAAGACGCCGCGTTCCGAAGTCAAAACCGGCCGGCACCCCGGCCAAGCGGCGGCGGCAAGGCGCTGGAGGGAATCAAGACAATCGCGGACCAGGATTACGCCGGCATCGGAAATCCGCGCCAGACGCTCGATCTTTTCCTGCCCGAAAAACCGGCGACCGACGATCCTCTGCCGGTGGTGGTTTTCATTCATGGTGGCGGCTGGCAGAACGGCGACAAAGGTGGCGGTGGCCGCAAACTGATGCCGCTCCTTGCCACCGGCAAATACGCGGGGGCTTCGATTGGTTACCGGTTGTCGGATGAAGCGCAATGGCCGTCTCAAATCCACGACTGCAAGGCGGCGATTCGCTGGATCCGGGCGCATGCGGAGGAGTATCACCTGGATCCGAAGCGGATCGCGGTGTGGGGCACCTCGGCGGGCGGACATCTGGTGGCGATGTTGGGAACTTCCCACGGGGTGGAAGATCTGGAGGGTGATATCGGCCCGAACACGGGTCAGGACAGCAGCGTCCAGGCGGTGGCGGATTTCTTCGGGCCCACGGAAATGCTGACGATGGGGAAGGGAGACGGTTTCGCTTCTCACGACTCCCCTGAATCGCCCGAATCGAAGTTGCTCGGTGGACCGGTCCAGGAAGTGCCCGATGTCGCCAGGAGCGCGTCGCCGATCGAGCATGTTTCCAAAGACGACGCGCCGTTTCTGATCGTTCACGGCGATCAGGATCCGGTGGTGCCCTACGCGCAGTCGGTGGATTTCGAGAAGAAACTCGAGTCGGCGGGTGTGCCGGCGGTTTTCATCACCGTCGAGGGCGGCGGACACGGCAAGGGATTCGGACCGTCGACGACGGCGGCGGTGGAGGCTTTCTTGGCGAAGGAATTGCTCGGCGAAGAGCGGGAGTTGAAGGACGGATCGGTGAAAGCGGGAGAGTGAATCAATGTGGGGCAGGTTTTCAACCTGCCGAGGCATCGGGATCGGGTCTTGATCGCCACCGGCACGGAGTAGGCGGCATTTCCTTTGAAAGGCAGCTTGCAAATCTGCCCCACATCGGCCGGTTGACCGGGGCCCGGCTTTCTGGCACGCATTACGTCTGCCTATGAAAATCCTCTCCCGTTGTCTGTTTGCCCTCGCCCTGGCGATGCCCGCCTTTCTTGGCGCGGCTGAAAAACCCAACCTCATCTACATCCTGCTCGACGATGCCGGCTACGGCGATCTGAGCTGCTATGGTCAGAAAAAATTCTCAACGCCGAACATGGATCGCCTGGCGGCCGAGGGGATGAAATTCACCGATCACTACTCCGGCAGCACGGTGTGCGCTCCGACGCGCTGCGTGCTGATGACCGGCGTTCACACGGGGCATTCCTTCGTACGCGGGAATCGCGAGGTGAAACCGGAGGGCCAGGCGCCGATGCCGGCGGACATCGTGACGATTCCGCGTCTCCTCGAGAAGGCGGGCTATGCGACCGGCGCCTTCGGCAAATGGGGATTGGGCGCGCCGGGATCGGTCAGCGATCCGGCCGAGCATTTCGACCTTTTCTATGGCTACAACTGCCAGCGCGAGGCCCACAATTACTATCCCGATCACCTCTGGAAAAACCACGAACGCATTCCGCTGGATGGCGAGACCTATTCGCACGATCTCATCATGGACGAGGCGTTGGACTTCGTGCGCGATCATCAGAAGGAGCCTTTTTTCGTCTACCTGCCGGTGACGATTCCCCACGCCTCGATGCACGTGCCGGAATCCTACGAAGCGCCGTTCCGGGAAAAGTTTCCGGAGTTCAACGGCGTCATCGGCAAATACAGCGGCCCGACGGTCGACAACCCGGTGGCGGCCTTTGCGGGCATGATGACGAAGGTCGACGAAGGCGTGGGGCAACTACTCGATCTGCTGAAGGAACTGGGGATTGATGACAACACCCTGGTCATGCTGAGTTCCGACAACGGCCCCCACCAGGAGGGCGGTCACAAGCCTGACTTTTTCGACAGCAATGGTCCGTTGAAGGGACACAAACGCGATGTCTACGAAGGCGGTATCCGCAATGTGCTGCTGGCGCGCTGGCCCGGAAAAATCGAGCCGGGAACGGTGAGCGACCTGATTTCCGCCCACTGGGACATGCTGCCGACATTCTGCGAACTGGCCGGGGCCGACGCGCCCGCCGACATCGATGGCATTTCGATGGTGCCGACCTTGCTGGGCCATCCGGACCAACAGAAAAAGCACGATTATCTCTATTGGGAATTCTACGAGCAGGGCGGAAAACGCGCGGTGCGTTTCGACCAATGGAAGGCGGTGCAGTTGAACATCGCCAAGCAGGGATTCGACGCGCCGATCGAACTCTATGATCTCTCGTCCGATCTCGGCGAGGAGAATGACATCGCCGATCAACATCCCGACTTGGTGAAAAAGGCGAAGGCGATGATGGACGAGGCGCACACGCCGTCGCCGCTCTGGGAGTTCAAAGGCGCCGCGCCAAAAAAGAAGAAGCAACCGAAGCCGAAACCCTGACGTGGCCGTGCGGTCGATGCCTCCGGCTTTGCTGCCTTCGGTGCTCGGGTTGGCCCTCCTGGGGACGGGGGCGGTTCTCGGCCAGGAGTCGTGGCTTTTTCTCGACAACGGGACGATTCGCCTCGGTGTGAACCGTTCCGAGGGTGCGGCGATCGGCTGGTTCTCGGAATCCCGTTCCGGGGAAAACCTGCTGAACTATTTCGACCGGGGTCGGTATCTCCAGCAGTCATGGTACGGCGATCCCGATGGGTCTGACTGGGCGGGTAAGCCTTGGGTGTGGAATCCGGTTCAGGGAGGAGGCTACCGGGGTGAACGGGCCGAAACGCTTTCAATCGAGACACCTTCCGCGAACGCCTTGCGAGCCGTGGCGCAGCCGCGTCACTGGGCGACGGGCAAAGCGATTCCCGAAGTCCGTTTCGAGGAGTCGATCGAGCTGAAGGGAGACGTCGCCGAGATCCATTTTCGGATGTTCTACTCGGGACAGAAATCGCACGCCCCACGGCACCAGGAATTGCCGGCGGTGTTCGTCAACGAACGATTGAGCGAACTGGTTCGCTACGAGGGCGATTCGCCGTGGACGGGAGAGGGGCTGACCCGATCGGAACCGGGATGGCCAAACGAGACTCACCCGATTTCCGAAAACTGGGCGGCCTACGTGGACCCAGAAAGCGAGGAGGGGATCGGGATTTACGTGCCCATGGCGGATACGGTCACCTGCTATCGCTTTGGAAAACCGGGTGCCAAAGGCGCCTGTTCCTACGTGGCTCCGGTAAAAACGATTGCGATCACGCCCGGTTTCGAGTTCGACTACCGGGTCTGGCTCACCAGCGGTTCGATCGAAGAGATCCGAGAAAGGTTTTCCCGGATTCGCGTTGAAACCGAAAAGAGCCGTCCCTGAAATTTCCTCTCGATCATGAAACCCCGCGTTCTTGTCACGCTCAAGATTCCTTCCGAAGATCTCGCTCCCCTCGACGGCATTGCCGAGATCGAGATGTCACCCCACGAGTGGGATGTGATGCCGAGGGCGGAAATTCTCGCCAAGATCGGCGATTGCGACGCGTTGCTCAGCCAGGG
This sequence comes from Verrucomicrobiia bacterium, assembly GCA_020439945.1. Taxonomy (GTDB): domain Bacteria; phylum Verrucomicrobiota; class Verrucomicrobiia; order Verrucomicrobiales; family DEV007; genus JAEUHH01. Next base: position 14,811 of record JAGRPB010000061.1, on the reverse strand, counting down.
AGAATTGCGGGTCGACGACGAGTTGCTCGAGGCGGCGCCGAAGCTGAGAATTGCGGCCAACGCGGCGATGGGGATCGACAATCTCGATCTCGAAGCGCTGAACCGGCGAGGTGTTTGGGCTACCAATACGCCCTCGGCCTTTGTCGAATCGACCGCCGATCTCACCCTGGGACTGATCCTCTCCACCGTCCGTCGCATCGCCGAGGGCGACCGGTTTGTCCGCCGAGGAGAGTGGGAAAAAACCGGCATGCAGCCGGTGCGTTGGGAGGGCATGCTGCTGGGCGGCCGGACGCTCGGCATGGTCGGCTACGGGAAAATCGCGCAGGCGGTCGAAAGGCGGGCCCGGGCTTTCGACATGAAGGTGATCCATTGCCGGACCCAGCCGAGCGAGCATCCCGATTGTCGCTCGTTCGAGGAACTGCTGACCGAGTCGGATATCGTGGGACTTTTCGTGCCCCACACTCTCGAGACGCACCGGCTGATGAATGCGGCGACACTGGCACAGATGAAACCCGGCGCCGTTCTCATCAATGTCGCCAGGGGGAAAGTGGTCGATGAGCCCGCGTTGGTGGCGGCTCTCGAAAGCGGTCATCTCGGCGGAGCCGGGCTCGACGTCTTCGAGGCGGAACCTAAGGTGAATCCGGCGCTCTATGAATTGAAGAATGTGACCCTGACGCCGCATCTCGGTGGCAGCACGCGGGCCGATCGTCAGCGAGGTCGACTGGAGGCGGCGGAGAACGTGGCGCGAGTCCTGCGGGGTGAGTTGCCATTGACGCCCGTGAATCGGCCGGGTTCAATAGGGGCATGAAAATGACGCTGCTGAAATCCGTGGCATGAGTTCCGCAACCGAACCCGAATCGAAGGGCGCCGGTGATTCGGCGCGGGTCGATGTCTGGCTGTGGTCGGTCAGGCTTTTCAAGACGCGGACGCAGGCCGGCGATGCCTGCAAGAAAGGCCAGGTGGAAGTGAACGGGCAGCGGGTGAAACCCAGTCGCCAGGTTCGCGAGGGCGACGAGATCGTGGTGGATAAAGGGCCGCTGGTGCGAACGGTGGCGGTGAAGGAAACCCTCACCCGTCGCGTCGGTGCGAAAGAGGTGCCCAACTTCCTGGAGGATCGCACCCCGGAAGAGGCCTGGGAACGGGCCGCTGAAATCCGTCGACGGAATCGCGAGGGCGCGATCGCCTGGGACGAGGGCGCCGGGCGACCGACGAAGAAAGATCGCCGGGATCTGGAGGAATTGATGGAGGAATCAGAGGAAAAGGAAGCTCATTTCCGAAAGTTGGCCCGAACCATCAAGACCTCCGCAATCATTGCCTCGCTCAGCGTCCTTTCGCTTTCCGGGGCGGCAATTGGCGCCGATCCGCCGAATCGCAGTTTCGAACCTTCGGCGGGATCGGTGGTGTTCAAGGTCGCGGAGAATCTCTCGGTCTCGGCCGAGAAACTCGCGCCGGAGACGGACTCGTCGACCGGAGCCATGACCGGGCTCTCCGCCTCCGGCCACGTGATCATCAAGACCAAGCCGAAAGGTGCCGCCGACTGGATCGGGGTCGCCTGTGACAAGGCGACCTACCAGACCGAGGGAGACGTGATCGTGCTCACCGGCTGGCCGGCGGTGAAGTCAGGCATGCAGATCCTGCGCGCCACGGCGCCGGAGACTTTCGTGCGCGTGGAACGAGCCTCCGGCAAGTGGGCGATCAAAGGGCCTCACCGTATCGACCTGAAGTTTGGTCGCTGAGTAAGGAGAGGCGAATTTCATTCGCCTGCACCGTCAAAGCCGGGCGATTGCAAATCGCCCCTCCGACGTTCACAGCTTCGCGAGCGAGTCGTCCAGCGCGGCGAGGAGATTGCCGATCGTTTCGTCGGTTTCGTCGCCCATGTTGGAGATGCGGAAGGTCGTGCCCTTGATCTTTCCGTAGCCGCCATCGAGGGCGATCCGGTGATTCTCGCGCATCAATTTCACCAGCTGCGCCACGTCGATCTCCTTATTGTTCGCCACGCAGGTCAGTGACTTGGAGCGAAAACCTTCGGGAGCGAAAAACTCGAAGCCGTTGGCCTTCACCCATTCATGCACGGTCTCGTTGAGCCGCTCGTGGCGCCCCATCCGGGCTTCAATGCCTTCCTCGAAGATCACGTTCAACTGGTGGCGCAGCCCGTAGATCGTGGCGATGCACGGGGTGCTCGGCGTCATGTCCTTCTCCTGGTTCTTGGCGAACTCGATGAAGTCGAAATAGTAACCCCGATCGTTGACGGTCTTGGCGCGCTCCATCGCGGCCTCGGAGACGGTGAAAAGCGCGAGGCCGGGAGGCAGGGCGAGCGCTTTCTGGCTTCCCGTCAACATCACGTCGACACCGAGTTCGTCGGTCGGCGTCGGCACCACGGAAAACGAGGAAACGGTATCGACCACCAGCATGACGTCATCGTATTTCCGGCAGACGGCGGCGATCTCGGCCAGCGGGTTCATCACGCCGGTTGAGGTTTCATTGTGGATGAAGGTGACCACGTCGAATTCACCCGTCGCCAGCTTCGCGTCGACATCGGCCGGATCAACCGGGACGCCCCATTCGTATTGCAGGGCCTCTGCTTCCTTGCCGCAACGGGCGGCCACATCGACCCACTTGTCGGAAAAGGCGCCCGAGCAGCAGCAGAGCACCTTTTTCGTCGCCAGGTTCCGGAGAGAGCCCTCCATCACGCCCCAGGCCGACGAGGTGCTGAGGAAAACCGGCCGGGAGGTGCCGAACAGCGTCTGGAGTTTCGGCTGGATCTCGGCATAGAGGGCCTGGAAATCCTTGCTGCGGTGGCCGATCATCGGCGCCGCCATGGCTTCATAAGTGGCTGGCGACACCTCGACGGGGCCGGGAATGTGAAGACGAATGTGGTCTTGGCTCATGGAAAAAATGGGATGGGGAGAGTGATTACGACGGCCACCGTGGCCCGGCGGCGATCGAGGCGGAAATAAGGATGCAGCCGCTCCGATGTAAACCGGAAATCCGGCGGGTCGGCCGAGAAAGCGATTCGCTCAGCGGCCGGGTTTCTGCCAGATGAAATGCCGCAGGCGCAGGCGGTCGGCGATCTGGGCGGCCTCGGCGGCTCGTGGTCCCGCGTTTTGAGCGACCTGGTCCGCGATCGCGACGGCTTGCTCCTGATCGCCTTTTTCCTGCAACAGCCGGATCGCCGCCTGACCGGCGCGGTAATACCAATCAAACTCGGCAGTCGGTGCCGCCGCGACCGGACCGGCGGGAGCTTCGACATTCACGATGCGCTGGTAGAGAGCCAGGGCGTCATCGGTGCGGTTGAGCGCCTCCAGGCATTTCCCACGACGAACCGTGGCCTGCAATCGCCAGGCCTTCGAGACGAATGGCACCTTGTCGACTTCCTGAAAGGCCTCGACCGCCGCTTCGAGGAAACTTTCCGCGTCGCCTGGAAAAAGCGCGGCCTGTGAATAGAGTGCCTCGCCCTTGTCCGCCAGGGCGGCGACTGTGAGTTGGGGGGCCACTTCGTCCGTTTCGATGACGGCATTGAAGGCGGAGATCGCTTTCTCGAATTCTTCCAGCGAGAGGTGCAGGAGGCCCAGCTCGTGCTGCGCGGCCGGGGCCAGGTCGCCGCCTCGCTCGATCACGCGAGTCCAGAGTTCGATCGCCTGCGGGCGTTGCTCGGGATCGAGCGATTGAGTCGCGGCGCGGGCCGCGAAAAACTGGGCCGGCTCGGCGAGATCGGAATCGGGAGACTCCGCGGCCAGGGCCTCGAAAGTGTCGATGGCACCGGGGAAATCCGAGGCGCGCAGGTAGCTCTCGCCCAGGACCATGTGAACCGACGGCCGTCGCTCGGAGCGTGGCCAATCCTCGAGGAATTCCGTGGCCTGGGCAATGGCGGCCGCATCCTCTCCCGCGGAGACCTCCACCCAGATGGCGACGTAGTCGAGCCACTCCCGCTGCTCCAGGGTGAGGGGATTCAGGCGCGCGGTCTCCAGGTGTTCGCGGGCGGACACGGATTGCGCCGGCACCTGGTTCAGATACAACTCTGCGAGTGCGATCTGGGCATCGGCCAGCTGAGGATGGTCAGGAAACTGACGCACGAAAGCCTCCAGCGTTTCGAAAGCATCGGGCGCGGCTTTTCTCGCCTCGAAAAGACCGCGTTGCAGCATCAGGTCGCCGACAATCGGGGCGTAATTCGAAGTCAGGTCCCCGAGTTCGGATTTGAAGGATTCGTAGCCTTCCTCGTCGCCGTTGGCGATCGCCGTGAGAGCGCCATCGAAGGCGGCCGTTTTCCTGGAACTCGCGGACGAGCCTGGATTCTCGAGCACCTTGCGGTAATCGGAAATCGCCTCGGCCGCGTCTTCCTCGCCCATGGCCAGCCTCGCATCGAGCAGGCCGATCCGGGTCCGGGTCGATGGCAACTCCGCCTTCATTTTCAGCTGCGCGACTTCGCGGTCGGCTTCGCCCAGACGCCCCGTATCGATCAACGCGTCGGCCAACTGCAACCGGGCCGACTCGCGCAACGGATGGGTCTGGTAGGTGGCGAGAAAGTCATTCAGGGCGGCGACGGCCACTTCCGTTTTTCCGGAATCCCGGGCCGCGACGGCAAAGTAGAAAAGCGCCAGAGCGTGGCGAGCCGGTTCGCTATCGTCGGCACTCCAACCCTCGAGTTTCCGGTAGAGACCGGGAACCTTTTCCGCTCCCAGGGCCTGGAGTCGCTGGAAAGCACCGCCCAGAAGCGGCGACGTGGGACGCCCCGCGATGAAGGTCTGGAGCAATTGGGCGGCCTGACGAAAACGCTCGCTGTCGATGGCCAGGTCGGTCAGCCCGAGAACGGCCCGATCGCCCGCCGGAGTGTCGGGTGCCTTTTCGATGACACGCTGAAAGTGATTGGCCGATTCGACCGAATCGCCCTGGGCCGAGGCGATCCGGGCAGCCAGCAGTTCGCGTTCCAGGGAGAATGGGGTGCCGCCGTCGGGAGCGGATAGTACAGGGTTGAGTCCCGGATCAAACCCTCTTTGGTCGCGGCTCTTCGCCAGCCAAGTTTCCGCTTCGTCGGGACGGCCACGATCCAGTTCAATCCGGGCGGCCAGCCACTCGAGGCGATGGCGGTTTGCCGGTGTGAGGGATTCGTCGGAAAGCAGCCGGCTCAGGGTGGCCAGCGCCGCGTCACTGTCGCCGACTCGATGCTGGCAGAAGGCGAGATTCTGGGCGAGTTCGATCCGGTAGTCGTCAATCCCTGTCGAATCAGCCGCGAGCGGAGTCAGAATTTCGAGCGCCTCGCGAAAGCGGCGGGCCTGGGCGAGGGCTAGCCCGTGCCAGAACTCACGTTCGGGACTGGTGGGAAAGGCGTTGTCTTCCAGAGTCGCGAGGGCGGCGGAAGCGGCGCGGGAACGAACGAGGGCCTGGAGGCGCAACAGGCGCAGCGACTCCGCCTCGTCCGCTGGCAGGTTTCCCGCGGCTTCGAGGAGTTGGTCGAGCTTTTCCGCGGCCAGACCCGGTCGGCCTTCCCGCAGGGCCGTGAGCGCGGCCACGTAGGATGGGCGTTCGGAAAGTGCGGGCGACTGGGCCCGGGCCGAAAAGCCGGCCGCCAGAAAAGCCAACGCGACGATGGCGAACCAGATCCGGGATTGAGGGAAGGGTCTCAATGTTTTTTCAAATACTCGACGATTTTCCCGTCGTCATCGCCGGAAGCCCAGACGGCCCGGAGAAAGTCGGCGGAGGCGATGTCGTGTTCGCGGAGAAAGGCGCGATCGCCGCCGCAGCCATACATGATCTCGGGATCGAGTTCGCCGCGCAGTTTTGCCCGTGCCTTCACGAGAATGCGGGGCAGCCAGCGATAGCCCTCGAGTTCCGAATCCTTGGGCGGCAGCTCGTGCGGTCGAATCTCGTGGTCGCTGAGTTGGCCATTCATGATCACATCGAGGTAGTCCCGCCGCACCGAGGCGACCATCACGGCGGTGGCGATCGAGGGTTCGCCGCCGTCGCCGAAATCTTCCACGAAGTCGAAAAACTCGCGCGGCTTGTAGCCGATCGAAGTCAGGAAGGCGAGATCCTCATCCGAGTAGTAGCCTTGGTAGTCGGTGTCTCCGTTGCGGTAGCGGTCAAGGCAACGATCGAAGAGTGCGGTGAATTGCTGGTCCCAGTGGTATTGGCTCATGGTTGAGAATGTCGGTACGTTTTTCAGAGTGGGAAGAACGGAACCTACCGCCGGGTAGGGGTGAGGTCTACGCCCGGTTTGTCCGGCGATATTGATCGGGATTTGCCAGCACTTGGGTGATTCGGCGGAATGCCTCGGTGACGGGCAGAGATTTGGGATCGGCTTCGTGGTTGGCGACGATCTGGTCGATCGCGGCTCGCTGGCCCTCGTTTTCGGCGCGGTGCCGTTGTCCCGGGGACTCCCGCCATACCTGCAGGCAGGTGCGGAGCAGGTTCTTCGAGGGAACGGAGCGACGAAGCAGCCGGTTGAGTCCGGAAGCCGCATCCTCGCCGGCCACGCTGGCGTTTTCATCGATGAGTCCGCGTTCGAGATCCTCGCTGCCCGGAGTGAGCGAAGCGCCGCTTTTCCAGGCCAGCAATCCCACGAAGATGGCGAGTCCGAGAAAGAATCCGTGGAGCCGATAGCGGCGGATCACCTTCATGGTGCTGCCGGTCTCGGTGGTGCCGTGAATGGTTTCGTCGAAGATCAGGCGCGGTTTGTCGCCGATCAGCCAGAGCAGGAACTCGGGGTGAGGCTTTTTCCACAGGGCTTCGTTGCTGGCGAAATAGCTGTCCGAGGCAAGCACGATGGTCCCTTTTCCGAAGCGACGTTCGACGATGACCGGTTGTTTCTCGACCAGAGCGATGGTTTTCCAATCCGGACCGAGTTCCTCGAATCGCAAATGGCTCCGCCAGAGAGGCATTTCGGCACGCGGCAGTTTTTTGAATCCCTTGCCGGGCTTGGGGCTCCAACCTTCCCCGGGACGCTCGAAATGCTCGGGAGTGCCCACTTCGATCGCCAGCAGTTCGGTCAGTTTCCTGCCCAGCGCCTCTTCGATTTCACTTTCTTCGTCTTCTTTTTCTTCGTCATTCCCGGTCGATTTCTCGTCCCCGTCGGCTTTCTCGCCCTTGTCCTCCTTCTTTTTTCCATCCTCCTTTTTCCGTGCCTTTTCGCGTTCGTCCCACCAGTCTTCAAAGTCCGTTTCACCCTCTTCGGCGAGGTCGAATTCCTCGGGAACCACTTGCGGATTGAGGGTGATGATCAGGCGGCATCCATCCTCCTTTACCGCGGCCATCACCGGCGAGTCGTCAGGGGCGCGCAGGCTGTTGAACGAAGGGCGGGAGAGACCGCACAACCAGAGGGCGGTGTCCTCGCCGAGATGGTCGATGCTCATCAGCGAACGGAGATTCCGGGTCACTTCGACGGAAGGCAGCGCGTCTAGCGATTGATACAGCGCCTTCGATCCGAGGGGATCGCTCCGCTGGGTCGAGTAATGAGGGTAGATTTCTCCCGATTCGAAACGGATTCTCAATACGCCGATGAAACCCGCCAACAGCAGGGCGGCGAGCAGGAAAAAACCGGTCAGCGGAACGATCCGCGGACTGCCTGGGCGGGAACGGCTCATTCTCGGGCGGCGGTCGCGGGGTCCAGGGTGATGCGCTCGTAGTTCGAGGTGAAGCGTTCCACCGCTTCGCGCCCGATGCTATGGAGACCGTACCAGACGCGTTCGAACAGGCCGACGTTTTCCTGAAACGCCGCCTGGAGTTCCGGAAGCGAACGCGCTTTCAGTCTCAGTTCGCGGGAGTAGTCGCGATTCGATTTGAAACGCGCCACTTTGAGAAGGCCGCGATCGCCGAGATTGGCCAAGCTGGCGAGAAAGAGGGCCCGGACCGCGAGGCGATACTCGCCTTTTTCGATCTGTTCGCGGGCGAGCCGCATCCATTCGTCTTCCGGCAACTGGGTGGCGACGATGGCGTCGCTCTCCAGGTCGATCGGACCTTCCGCTTCTGTCAGGCCGAGTTCGGGCGCCTTTTCTTTCCGCGACTTGTTCACGAGCAGGAAAACGATCCAGGCGACCAAGGCGACAATCAGGGCAATGAAAAGAATCTCCGCGACCTGCCCGATCGCGGCACCACCTCCCAGACTGGGTGCGGCTCTCTCGGAGCCGCGCCTTTCGAACAGCTTGCGCAGGAGCTTGTCGATGAGATCGCCGATCGCCTTGAAGGCTTTTTCCACGGATTCCGCCAGATTTTTCATTGCCTGGGAGAGCCAGCTCTCGCTCTCTTCCGTTGTCGCCTCGAGTTCCTGACGAGGCAGACGCCATTGATAAGCCTTGTCCTGGAGAGTGCGCTCGATGGATTGGGCCAGTTCGTCCGGCTTGGGGGAGGGTTCGTCCTGGGCATTGAGAGGAGAGGGGAAGAGCGCTGTGGCGAGGATGGCGACGAGAACGGCCCTGGAGGCCCGGCGGGATCCGGTTGCAGGGTTGGCCTGTGCCTCGATTCGGTCGAGTCGGGCGAGGAGGTCCGCCCCGGTTTGCCGGGCCAGCCCGCGGAAGCAGCGGAGGGTGTAGATCGCTTTCAGGAGGGGATCGACGATGAGAAAGGTCAGCAGCAGCGTGCCGAACAGGAAGGTGGTGTTGAAGATGGAACTTTCGGGACTGAGCGTGAAGACGGTTTCGATTCCGAGAAAGGACTTGAGCATCATGGGCACCACGACGGAAGCGCCGAGGACATTGGCCCAGATGAAGAGGCAAAGCACGAGGGTCAGTCCGAGCACGAGGTAATTCTGGAGCCAGTTCTGTTGGGCGAGGGTCCCGGAGTCGCGGATCGTCCGCCGCAACACGGGGCGTCCGTAATCCCGAGTGAACGCGAGGACGCTCGCATTCTGGAAAAAGGCCACCACCCAGCCGGAGAAGATCGTGGAAATCAACAGCGCCGGGAGGGAGAAGGCGTGGAGGAAAACCTGCGCGGCGGCGTGGCGCAGCTGGCGTCCCGGGCTCAGCCGAACCTGATCCCCGGAGGGGTGCAGCTGTTCCCAGAGCCGGCGGCAGAATTTGCCCTGCCAGAATTTCATCCAGAGATAGAGTCCGGTCACCGCGAGGGCGAGGAAGGCGGCGTCGCGCGAGGCGTAACTGGACCGGCTCATGTCCGCCCAGAAAAAGAACGCGCCGACCACGAACGGGATGGCGCCGAGGTAGTAGAGCCACAGATTCGCCAGCGGCGTGGTGCGGAGCAGGTGAAAGGCCTGCTCGGCGAGATTGAGCACGCCGATCTCCGATTCGTCGCGGTGCTTCGTCCGGCGGCGCTGTCGCCGCGCTTTGCCCGTCACACGATCGCTTGCCGCGGCCGGAGACGGCGCGTCGGTGGGCGGTTGGTGGATTTCGGCGGGCATCGGGCGGGTGGAAAGGAGACGGTTCGTTTTATTTCCAGACGGTGCCGTCGTGAAAGTCGGCGGGAATCGACAGCAGGATCCTGGCGAAGGCGAGGTAGATCAGCCAAACCAGGAACAGTCCGATCGCGAATTGAAGCAGGGGAGAAATCGGGAGCCGAATTCGTTTCTTTTCAGCAGCGTCAGGCGCCTTCTGTCCCGCGGCGAGGCAACGGGCGCAGGTCAGTCGTCCTTCGTGCTCGGTGATGCATTCAGCGCAATAGAAGGCGCCGCAGGAGGGGCAGCGAGCCGCGGCGGGGCGGCTCGGATGCACCAGGCAGGTGGTCTTGGCCAGCGGCGTGCTCATGCGGGAGAGGCTGGCCGGGTGAGGGTTTCCTGCCACTGCCGGGTTCGAATGATTCCGCTGATGCCGATACCAATCTGGGCGAGGGCGACCAGCAGGAAGAGGAGATAGAACACGAAGCCGCCCAGCGCCGAGATGTCGGCGAAGGCCCGCAGGGGACCGAGGACGTTGACGGTCAGGGAAGGATCGTTGATGGCCTGGTCGACGTAGAAAACCGAGGCGGTCGTTCCGAGCAGGATCTCGGCAACGAGTTGCGCCCAGAGCAGTTTTCGAACGCTGTCGGGAGTGGGGTGGCGAAGCGAACCGGCGAAGGACATGAGCAGCGGTGTGCCCGAGAAAATGGCGATGACGAGCGCGAGACCCGCGAGGACCATGCCGGAAAGGTGAAGCAGCAGGATGATCGCCACGCCCAGAGCCACCTGGCTGCCGAACGCGAGCAGGGTGGGTTTCGGAATCTCCAAGCCGGGAGGCTTCGCGGTCGGTCGCGGCGTCGCTGAGCTGGCTGCGCGATCACCCTCGTCGGGGACGAGATCCTCCTGGGCGCGACGGATCTTTTCGCCAAGGATCGCCAGCGTTTCCCGGCCTCTGCCAAGCCGGTTGATGGCGTTGATCGGCTCGCGTTTCAGGGCGGTTCTCAGTTCAAAAAGGCAGCGAGGCCCCAGCGCGAGATGGCGGATGAGGAGGGCGAGAAAAAGGACACAGAGCGGCAGCGGTCCCAAGAGGGTGATGACGAGCAGGGCGATGTCGTCGGGGGGGCGATTGAAAAGAAACGCGAATCCGATCCCGGCGACGACCAGCAAACCGGCGAGGTAACCGATGGCGCCCCAGACGAGTCCGGAGGTTTCCGCGATCGTCACCGATTGGATGTCACGATAGCGGAAGCGCTTGTACTCCTCGGAGAACGGGAGCAGAAAACCGCTGCCGCGAACGTAGAGCAGATGGTCTTCGCCCAGCCAGAGACTGGAAAACCCGAGGGCGCTCTTCGCCAGTCGCCGGTATTCTCCGAAAGCGGTCTTCATCCGTCAGGTGTCCCGAGTGGCCGCATTCCATTGGCCGTAGCAGGTCATCATCGCGAGCATTTCCCGGACCGCGGCGCCGAGTCCGCCGAAGATGGCCCGGGAGACGAGGTGATGCCCGACATTCAACTCCGCCAGGTGGGGGACCTCCATGAGGCGGACGAGGTTCACCAGGTTGATTCCATGTCCGGCATTCACCTGGAGCCCGGCTTCGTGGGCGATGATGGCGGCCTCTTTCAGCTGAGCCAGCTCGCGCGTGCCCCCGGCTACCTCGGCGTTTGCGAAGGCGCCGGTGTGCAGCTCGATCATCTCGGCGCCGGTCCGGGCCGCCGCCCGAACCTGGTCGGGATCGGGATCGATGAAAAGACTCACCCGGACTCCCGCGCTGCGCAGCTGGTCGATGGTCAATCCCAGGGAACTGTCCGCGCCGGCCACGTCGAGACCGCCTTCGGTGGTGATTTCCTTCCGGTTCTCCGGTACCAGGCAGACGAAATCCGGCTTCACCTTCAGCGCGATGGCGAGGATCTCGGCCGTGTTGCCCATTTCGAGATTCAGCTTGGTGCGGATCTTTTCCCGCAACTCGAACACGTCCCGATCCTGGATGTGCCGCCGATCCTGCCGCAGGTGCACCGTGATGGAATCGGCGCCGTTGGCCTCGGCTTCGTTGGCGGCGGCGAGCAGGCTCGGCTCGGCGTTGGGCAGGTCCGGCAGCAGGGCATAGCGCGCCTGTCGCAGGGTGGCGACGTGGTCGATGTTCACGCCGAGTTTCAGGAGGCGATCGGTGGTGTGATTGGTCATGGAGAGAGACGGGTTGAGTCGAAATTTCCAAGGAGGGAACGTCCCGTCGGCGCTCACTCTTGCAAAAACCGGGCCCGGGGCCAACTCTCAATCGTTACCCCGTTCCCGGGGAGGAGAAATCGAGCGGGTCGTCCGCAGGCGCACCCCTTTGGGCGGTTCGGGGATGGCGTCGCGTTCCATCGGGCGCTTGGCATAGCTGGAGTAGCCGGGACGGCTGCTGCGCCCACGGAGCAGGTCACCGACGGATTCCACCAGTTCGGGGTGAAAGACCCGCAACGCCCACCACAATGCCGAGCCGATGCCGGTGAGAATCGCGATCAGGATGATCCACGAAACGACGGCCGAATCCTCATCTCCGATCACGTGGAGCGTGGCCGTGAATCCCACCAGACCCAGCCACCAGGCCGGAGCCGGTTCTTCGGAGTAGATGAAAACGGCAAAGGTGATCGCCGTGACACCCATGGCGAGGAAGAAGAGCCAGACCGAAATGCCGGAAGCGGAACTCATGGCCGAGACCGGCCAGAAAACCATGATCAGGACTTCGCCGATCACGCCCAACCCGTCGTTGGGGATCAGTTCGTCCATCACCTTCCACGGCCTTGCCAGGTCTCCAAACTCCTGGAATGCCACCGAAATCCTGCCGAGGAAAATTCCGCACCAGCCGGCCACGAAGAAGAGCAAAATCCGTCCAACCAGGGTTTGGGCGACCCGGTAGTAGTTGGTGACGGGATCGATGGAGAGTTGCGCCATGTCGGTGTCGTTCCCGGGAATCAGTCCAGCGGTTCCTTTTCGAAATCGGATTCGTTCACCCAGCCCGCCTTGAGCTTTTCGCCGGACATGAAACGTTCGTAGAAACTCTTCGTGGCCGGATTCACATACTCGATCTGGTCGAAGTAGTCGCCGTTGCCTTCCATGCGGGGATCCTCCTGCTCGCGCAGCGCCTCCTCCAGTTCATTGCGAAGCTCCGATTTCTGGTCCGCGAATTTCGGATCGTCGGCGAGGTTGGTCAGGCACTCGCGGTCGGCGGAGATATCGAACATTTCCTCTTCGGGACGCTTCCCGAAATTCCATTGCCAATACTGGGTGTTTTCCCCGGATCGGCGCATCTCGAGAATCTCCGTCTTGGTCGCGCCTCCGTCCGTGTTCAGGTAGCCGGTCTCGGGATTCCCGGCGGGCCAACGATCGGTCTTGTAGTTGTGGAGATAGAGTTTGCCCTCCTTCACGATGCCGCGAATCGGATAGCCCCAATCGTGCGGCCGTCCGATGTCATGCCGTTCCTTGCCGATGAGCACGTGGTCGCGATCGGCGATGACCCGGCCGGATTTCTCCGAGCGAAAAATGTCGGTGAGACTGCGTCCGGGCGAGTAGGACATCCCCGACTCTTCCCAGGGTACCCCGGCCACTTCGAGAAAGGTCGGGGCGAAATCGATGAAGCTCACGTAATCGTCGATCTTCCGCCCGGGTTTGGTGATTCCCTTCGGCCACATGATCGCCAGTGGCAGGTGGTTCGACATCTCGTATTCCTGGCCTTTCACGCGGGGAAAAGGCATGCCGTTGTCGGCGGTGACGACGACGATCGTGTTCTCCAGTTCGCCGCGGGCCTCGATCGCTTTCAGCATGCGAACGAGGTGCGAATCGAACCACTCGATCTCGAATCCGTAGTCGAGCATGTCCTTGCGAACCGTCTCCGAATCCGGCCAGAAATCGGGAACGTCATCGATTTCGTCGATCGATCGGCCACCCTTGTCGACCCCGGAGCCGAATTCATAGCCGCGATGCGGTTCGACCGACCCGTACCAGAAACACCACGGTTTTCCCTCGGGACAGTCGGCAAGGAAGTCCTCGAAATTGCCGGCGTAATCGTTGTTGGAGATCCCGCTCGTCGGCGGTTGGTTCTTTCGCTTGTTGTAGGCTTTGCCGGTCAATTCGCGCGGTTTTCCGTCCGCGGTTCTCGCATTGCCCGGACCCCAGCCTTTCTGGACAAACCCCGTGGTGTAGCCGCCGTGGTCCTTCAGCGCTTCCATGAAACTGTGAAACTTGATCGGGAAGTCGCAGATGTGATTGGCCGCCTCTTCCAACTGCCACGAGTTGCGGCCCGTCAGGATGCAGGCTCGGGACGGAGCGCATTTCGCATTCGGTGTATAGGCGCGATTGAAAAGCAATCCCTCGGCGGCGACACGATCGAATCCCGGCGTCTTGATCCAATTCGTTCCGTAGGCGCCCATGTGAGGGTAGGAAGCATCGTCGGCGATGGCGAAGAGGATATTGGGCCGGGGAGCTTCGGAGCGGGCGGCGACTGGGCTGATGAAAAGCGCCACGAGGAAGGCGGCAGAGAGGATCGGGCGGAAGGAAGGTTTTTTCGTCATGGGTGAGACGGGGGCGGTGATGGTCAGCCTCGAAAGTAGCCGGTTCGGACTTTGGAATCCAGCCCCGGTTGACGGGAGGGGCGCCGCAGTTGAATTCGCTCGCCGCCTCGCCCAAAGTATCGGTCATCGAAACTCCGCGCATCGATCCCGGCCAGAAAATGTCGCCACTCGTGGTGCGCCTGCTGATTTTGCAGGCGGTCATCGGGGTGGTCGCGGTGACGATGCTGGTCTGGGAACTGGGGTGGCCCTTCACTACGCGTCACGCTTTGTTCGCGGAGTGGTTCACCTGGGGGCTGGTGGTCCTGGCCCTCATCGCCGAGGCGGGGCTCGCGTGGCGGGATCGGAGTCAGTCAAAACTGAAGCGCTACCTGATACTTGGCGCCCTGATCATTCTGGCACTGGGCCGGTCCGGGCTGGAGCGACCGCTGCGCGACTGGCTGGGCGAACATCTTTCCGCCCGGAGCGCCGCCCTCATCGCTCTTGTTGTGGTGCAGATTTCACTCGTCGTTCCCTCCGGCCTGCGGTTGCTGCGCGTCACCCGGTCCAGATTCCTCCAGCGCGCCAAACCGGGAGCGCTGTTTGTGGGCAGCTTCTTCGCCGCGATCATCATCGGCACCCTGATGCTGAAAACACCCAAGGCCACGGTCGACGGCATCTCCTGGCTCGATGCGTTTTTCACCAGCACCAGCGCGATCTGCGTGACGGGCCTGATCGTGGTCGATACCGAGACCGCTTTCACCCCGCAGGGGCAGGGGATCATCCTGCTCATGATTCAAGCCGGGGGCCTCGGCATCATGACCCTGACCTATTTCATGTCGCTCATCGTGGGGCAGGGAATCACCCTGCGAGACAGCGCCCGCCTCAAGGAGCTGTTCAGCGAGGACAATGTCGGCGCGATGGGGCATTTCGTGGCCCGGATCGTCGTGGTGACCTTGGTGGTTGAAGCGC
>JAGRPB010000060.1 GCA_020439945.1 Verrucomicrobiia bacterium | reverse complement strand
CCCTTGAGCTTCAACGCGGGTTGGTAGCGTTTCACGATTTCTTCGCGATCGACCACTTCAGGGGCGGGAAGAACTTTGGCGGCGAGTTTCTTCACGGCGGCGTCGCGATGATCGCGAAGCAATTGCGCGGTACTGGCGGGAATGTCCGCGGCGGGAATCTGCCCGCTTTCTATCGCGGCGAGCAGTGCGCGGGCGCGGTCGGCGCGGGCCGCAAGGATCTCGAGAGCGGTGTTTCTCAGGACCGGAGAAAACCCGGGCCACTGTTCCACCAGCACGGGGGCGAGATCATCGCCGGCTCGGTCGCCGGCGACTCGGATGGCCTGTTGCCGAAGCGATTCGGGGACTTCCGAGCCGGTCACGAGATCTCGGATGGTCCTGGTGGCCTCATCGCTTTCATCATGGCGGAGAAGTTCGAGTGCTCGGGAACGTTCAGCGGGACTGGCATTCGCGGAGGAAGCCGTGTCGCGGGCGGCGGCAAACAGAATTGCGAGGCGAGCCTCGGGATCGACCTCGGCCAGACGCGATCCGGAGGCTTTCAGACCGGTGCCCAACGCGGAGAGAAGCGTCGCTGATTCCGCGCCGGTTCCCGCTTTCACGATGCCGTCGATGACTCCTTTTATCGCCGATTGGTCGCCGGTTTTGCCGATCATTTCCGCGAGGGGGGCGAGCAGGGCCAGATTGTCCGGGTCCGCCTTCTCCCAGGTCTCCCGCATGGCTCCGGGAGTGGTCAGGGCGTTCAACTCGAAGGCGATGTGCCAGGGGTCGTCGGCACGGGCAGACTTGAAAATTTCCCTGGCCGGCAGCGATCGATCGGAACCCGGTTTCCCCGATTCATAAGCCAGCCGCGCGCGCGTTCGCATTGTCCAGCCATTCTCGCGATCGAGGGAAAATCCGGGATGTTGAAAGCCCTCTGGCACCACCCGCCAGATGCGGCCGCGATCGTTGCCGCTGTCGAGATCGACGTATTTCTTGATGCCTTCGGGAATCGACCAGGGGTGCTCGATGGTTTCGCGATACATGTCGCAGATGTAAATGCAGCCGTCGGGGCCATTGGCGAAATTGACCGGGCGGAACCAGTTGTCACGACTGCGGAGGAATTCGGACCCTTCGCTGTCTTCGGAGCGATGGGCAGTCGGCTGCACCGTGCCGGGCTCGTTGGAGACGATCTTGCGATGGACGAGATTACTCCCGGCATCGCCGATGAAGGCGTTGTTGCTGAATGCATCGCCATAGGCATCTCCCGTATAGATCGTGATGCCCGTCGCGGCCGTGAAGTAGCCGGACACGCGACCGCCACCCTCGACGACGCCACGAACCACGCCGCTGACGCGCCAGCGCGTTCGCACGATGCGCCAGGGTTCGTCCGGACTGATGCGATAGACCGGCGCGGCGGCGCCGTCGTCGGCGATGCTCACCAGTGGGGCGGGCATCGAGTAGAACGGGTTTTCGTTCACCCAATTCCGCTCCCAGGCGACCCATTGGATGTGGTTGGAGTTGCTGCAGACGAAGCGGCGTCCGAGGGAATCGAAACTCATGCCGAACTGGGCGGTCCCGTTCTCGGCACGGATTTCGCGCGTCTTTGGATCGAAGGAAAAATCCGCGCCGCGCAAGTTGACCGCCTCGCTTTCCGGTTGGTCCGGGCGCCTGACATTGCCGCCGTTCCGTGCGGTCGCGCCCCAGATGCGATTGTCGGGACCCCAGGTCAGGCTGTTGACGAGCGCCTGCATGTTGAGCCGGTCGAGACCCTGGCCGAAACCGGTGAAGACAGTTTCGCTCTGATCCGACATCCCGTCCCCGTCGGTGTCCTTGAAATAGAAGATGTCCGGCGAAGCGACCACGAAGACGCCGCCGTCATAGCAGCAGACAGAAGTCGGCCATTTCAAGCCTTCGGCATAGACGGTCGCCTTGTCGTAAACGCCGTCGTCATTCTCGTCGACGAGCAGCTTGATGCGTCCGAGCGCATCGTCGCGATGTTCGGAATAGCCACGCATCTCGACCACGAACATCCGGCCGTGTTCATCGAAATCGATATCGATCGGATCGACCACCAGTGGTTCGGCCGCCGCCAATTCGAGGCTGAATCCCGGATGAATCTCGAAGGTCGACGGCGCGTCCCCTGCTTCGGTCGCGGGAATGCGCGGCAATTCGCTGGGATCGGCCTGGGGTTCCTCCTGCGAGATCGCCGGAACGAGGAGAAGGACGGAGATGGAGAGAAGGGAGATGAGGCGTTTCATCGAGTGGGAGCGTGAGGGAAGGGCGCTGCCCGGACCAGTCCGTATTTGCGTTTTGGTGTCGGCAAGGGCCTTGCCGGAGATGGGAACCCTTTGCGGCTAACTTAAGAGGGTATGGTCGCGGTGTTAACCGTGTTGGGTCCGCTGTTAACCCCTCATATTCTTATTCCTCGTCTTCTTCCTATTCCTCTTCGCGGTGAGGTGCTCTCGGATATTGGACCACTGATGTTCCTAGTTCAGTGTTTGGAGTTGGATTTCAAATTGATTTGGGGATTTGTAACCGAGGGAGGGGTGCTTTCGCTTGGTATTGTAGTATCCCTCGATGAACTCGAAGATTTCGAGCCGGGCGTTCGATGGGAATAGGAATAGGATGAAGAATAGGAATAGGAATAGGGAGGAGTAGCTTGGTCGATCGGGGCGATGAAGGATCATCGCGATCCTCCGGAGGCTTCGCGGCGGGCGAAACGCTCGCGCTCCCAGTGGCTCTGGTCTTTCCTCGGATACGTGATGGACACCGTTGGCTGGAACGCCTTGAATCTCGGAATGAAACTGGATCGACGCGGATTTCTGAAAAGGGCGACGGTTTCCCTGGTCGCGGCCTCGGTGCCCCGATTTTCGGGCGCGGAGGCGAAGGGCGAGGAGATGATCGACATTCATCAGCACGTGAACTACCACGCGCGGACCAACGCCGAAATGATCGCTCACCAGCGAGCCATGGGAATGTCGAAGACGGTTCTGCTGCCTTCCGGTTCCCAGTTGGCGAGACCGTCAACCCACCTCGGAAGTTCGAACGGACTCGCGGCGCGGGTCTTCGGTCCGGGCGCGGCGCAGCGCGTGGCGGCGAAATATCCGGGTGAGTTTGTCTGGTTTGCCAACGAAGTGCCGGACATCGCAGAAACGAAGGCCAACCTTGAGTATTGGCTGGAGCGAGGTGCGTGCGGAATAGGCGAGCAGAAGTTCGGCGTCGATTGCGACGGGAAGGCCATGCGGCTGGTCTACGATGTGGCCAAGGCCTACGAGGTGCCGGTGCTGATTCATTTTCAACACGAGAAATACAATTTCGGTTTCGAGCGGTTCCACAAGATTCTCGAAGCCTATCCCACGGTGAATTTCTTCGGACATGCGCAGACTTGGTGGGGCAATATCGATGCGAAGCATGTGCAGACCGATCTCTATCCGAAGGGCCCCGTGACTCCCGGCGGAATCACCGATCGCTATCTGTCCGACTATCCCAACATGTTCGGCGATCTCTCGGCGGGTTCGGGATTGAACGCGATGCGGCGAGACATGGAGCACGCGGCGGGTTTCTTTGACCGGCATCAGGACAAGCTCTGTTATGCGAGCGACTGTGCCGACACGGTGGGCAATGGGGAAAAGTGCAGCGGCGCCGGGATGCGTGATGTCATCCGAGAACTGGTGACCGATCCGGAGGCACGGGCGAAGATTTTTTCTGGAAACGCCAAACGACTGATAAAGGGACTGGCATGAAGAGGCGTGGCGCTTGGAGCAGGAAGCGTGGAGCCGGATTTTTTCGGGCCGCGCTTGTGGTAAGCTTGGGCATGAATGGGATCGTGCATAGCCAAGACGAATCGCAGAAGCCACTGATCATCGCGCATCGTGGTGACAGCGCCAACGCGCCCGAAAACACGGCCGCTTCGATTCGATCCGCCGTGGCGGCGAAGGCGGACCTGATCGAGTTCGACGTGCGCGAGACCAGCGATGGCGTGTTGATGGTGTTCCACGACAAGGACCTGAAACGTTACACGGGAGCGAAAACGACGTTTGAGGCGCTGGGGTTTGAGGAGGTCCGGAAACTCGACGTGGGATCCTGGTTCGATGCCGAAAAGACCTTTGCCGAGGAACGACCACCGACTTTCGAGGAGGCGGTGCGTTTTTGTCTCGAGGGGGAAACGATGCCGCTGATCGAACGCAAGTCCGGACCGGCGGAGGCGTACTTGAAGGTGATCCGGGACCTGAAGGCGGAAGACCGGGTGATCGTCCAAGCCTTCGACTGGGAATTCCTTCGTCAGTTGCGAAAGCTCGCGCCCGAAATCGTGATCGGTGCGCTTGGCGACAAGAAGCCCGACGCAAAACGCGTGGCGGAATTGAAGGAACTTCGTCCGCAATGGATCGGCTGGAACCAGAAATACCTGACAGAGTCGAGTATCGACACGTTTCACGATCTCGGCGCCAAGGTCGCCGTGTGGACGGTGAATGATTTGGCTCGGATCAGGCTGTTCGCGGCCTGGGGAGCGGATGGTTTGATTACAGATCGACCGGGGGAGGCGAGGGAGGCGGTAATCGGTAATCGGTAATCAGTAATCAGTAATCGGTAATCAGTAATCGGTGATCAGTTGGATCGTTGTACTCAAGAGGAAGGCACTGAAAAACTGAATACTGATCACCGATCACTTTCCCCCTTCACCCATAAACCCCCTCCAGGTACCAAACCGCCACCTTCTCCCCGCCGCGTTCCTCCCACGCACAGGCGATGCGATAGAGCGAGCCATCTTCCAGCTGGATGTCCCATTCCTCGCGGCGCCAGTGTTGAGGCTTTTCCCACCACTCGCCGGAGAGGCGCCAGGGGCCGGCGAGTTGGCGGAGACGACCGCGGACCTGACCGGAGATGATTTCGGCAGGATCCCGGGCGCCGGTCTTCGGGTCGGTCCGGGTCTCGAGGTCGATCGGGATGCGGGGACGGAAGCGTCGCAGCGGCAAGCCCTGAATGGCGGGCAGCGGGGAGGCCGCGGTTTCGCGGTTGCCTTTGGCAGAGTCGGGATCGAACTCGCGCATGGCAAAGGCGTCGGGACGATGAGTGTCGCGAGGCTCGGGGCTGCCGACGTTTTCCGAGCCGACGAGGGCCTCGACCTGGGCGAGGGTTTCGGCGAAACGATTGGGATCGCGGAGCGTGGTTTCGAACAGGTGAAAGGGCTTTTCGCCGGGGCGTGCGGGAGTGACTTCGAGTCGGTAGGCCTCGATGGGCCGTGCCACTTTCAGATCGGTCAGCCGAGTCTGGAGGAGGCGAAAAGGCCGATCGACCTCGCCACTGGGATCGGGAACCCGGACCGTCTGTTCGCTCGAAGCCCCGTCGGAAAACTGAAGCACCAATCGCATTTCCGAGGTGGCGAGGTAGGCTGAGGCAAGGCGAGCGGCCAGCGTCTCGAGAGTTCTCCGGATCAGGAACATCAGCGGCTCGAGGGAGGTGATTTCGAAATCGAGATCCACCTGAAGCGCGAAATCCTTCGGTGGACGAACCAGGCGCAACAGTCGACGGCACCGTCCCGAGGCCTGGTCCCAGAGTTCGATGGCGTCGGGGCCGAGGCGTTCTGCCAGTTCGTCCCGGGGCAGGGAAGTGAAATCACCGAGCGTATCGATGCCCCAGAGAGTGAGAATGGCCCGGTAGTCGTTTGGCGGATTGATGAGGTCGAGCGGCAATCGGGCGAGTTGTTCCCGGAGCGCGAAGTTGTCGCCGCGGAAGACGTGAACCGGTTCGGCCAATCGCGAGGCCAGCGCGGCGAGGTCGGGATTGGGAGCGAACCCGGTCTGGAGATTCAGTTCGAGATCGGCGAAGGCGGCGACCCATTCGTGACCGAGGCGTTCGATGGCTCCCGGACGATCGATGCCGGGAAGCGAGCTGAGATCGACCGTCGCCAGGCCCGGCCCGGTGTCCTCGAAATCGGCCGACACTCGTGCCGCCGCTTCGAGCAGGGCATCGCGAGTGGTCATTTCTTCTCCGCGATTTCGTGTGATCACCCGCAACCGACCGCAGCGGGCCTGCCCCTGGGCGGCGGTCATCCCCGGTTCCACCCCGGCTTCGGCGGCGGATCGAGTCAGGGCGACGAGTTGGGGAGCGGATCGGCGTTGGGCCGAGGCATCCGCCGGATTCTCATCGAAGCAGTTCAGGATACCGACCGGTTCCCATCGCCATCCCGGTTGCCGCCGGAGACGAGCCTGGAGGGGAAAATCAGGGAGGTGGAGACAGGCGAACATGCGGAGGTTATCTCGGCGCCGACCGGATTCACCATGCTTCAATGCGGCGGGAATCGCAATCCGGTGGTCGCCGGAGTGCGGAGTTGGCGTATTCCCCGATCCGGACGCCATCGCGGCAACACCGAGAATGGGCTGGCGTTTTGGTCGGCATTATCCGACGCTCAGGGACGCTTTCCCGATCTGCCATGAGCACTTTCGAAGCCACCCTCAACAACCTCCCCAAGCCGATTCTCGACAAGCTGCGCGCCATCATCGGGCGGGTGCGTCGGCTGCTTTTCATCCGGGGACTATCCGCGACGCTGGCGGTCGCATTGGTCTGCGTGTTGGCGATCATGGCCATCGATGCCTCGTTCACGCTTTTTTCTTCGACCGCACGATGGGCGCTGACGTTATCGGGATTGGCGGTCACCCTGGCGACCGCGTGGTGGTTCCTGGTGCGGCCGCTGTCGAAGCGAATCACGTTGACCCACATTGCGCGAATCCTGGAGATCCGGCACCCGGAACTGCAGGAACGCATTTCCACGGCGGTGGAATTGATGTCGAGCAGCGATCCGGAATCGGTGAAAGGATCCGAGGAGCTGATCGCCGCGGTGGTTGATTCGGCGGTGATCGATGTCGATCGCGTCGATCCGAAGACGGAATTCAAGGGCGGGCGCGCCTCGCGCTTTGCGATGATGGCCGGTGTCGCCTTCGCGGTCTTGGCGTTGCTTTTCGCCATCTGGCCGCGGCAGGCGGGCGTGCTGATGGCGCGCGCGGTGGCCCCGTTTCTGGACATTGGGAATGCCTGGTCCGACACGTTGGAGGTGAAGCCCGGCGACATCCGGGTGGCGATTGGCGAAACCGTCACGATCGAGATGACGGTCGATCATTCCAAGCTGCGCCGCGCCGAGATTCGACGGAAACTGGCAGACGGTTCGGAATCGGTCGAGCGCATGTCGCAGGCGGGGGAGGATGCCGATGGTCGCAAGCGTTTTGCCATCACCTTTCCCTCGGTGGATGACAGCTTCGATTATCGGGTGCGGGCCGGATCGGCGGTCAGTGAGTTTTTTACCGTGGAAGCCGTTCCGAAGCCCGTCGTGGAGCGGCTCACCCTTCGATACGATTTTCCGGCCTACACGAAACGCGAGCCGGCGGAGTTTGAGAGCGATACCGGGGAAATCCGGGCGCTGGCCAATACGGAGGTGACCGTCAAGGCAAGCCTGAACAAGCCGATTTCCGAAGCCGAATTTCAGATTCCCGGCGTGCCGCTCGAGACGGAGCCGGAAATCGCGGGCAATGAGGTGAGTTGGAAATTTCCGCTCGTCCCCGGCATCGAGGGACGCTGGCGTCTGAAATTGATCGACGAAGACGGCTTCAAGAGCGAACCGACCGACCATTCGATCACCGCGCTTCCCGATCTGGCTCCCCAGGTGAAAATCACCGCGCCGACCTTCAAGGAACTGCGACTGCGCCCGAGCGAACTGTTGCCGATTCGCTATGCCATCGCCGAGGATATCGGGTTGAGCGATGTCACTCTGTTGGTGATGCCCGGAGGTGAGACCAAGCCGCGCGAAATCGCCCAGCCGAGTCCGGAAGTGGCCGACGGCCAGCCCGGAGTCTGGCACGGATTGGCGTCGCTGAACCTGGCGACGCTGGACCTGGAGCCGACCCAGAAACGTCTCGTGGTGCAATTGCGGGCCAGGGACAACCTGCCGGCCGAATTCGAGGGACCGAACGAAGGCTACAGCGAAAAACTGATCATCATCATCGATGAAAAGGCCAAGTCGCTGGCGGAGCAGACCCTGGCGGCGCAGAAGGAAGAAATGCGCGAGGCCATCAAGGAAGCACGCCAGGATTTGCAGGAAGCCAAGAGCGAGGTGCAGCAGGCAGAACGGCAGCTGGCCCGCGAAGACAAGGTTTCGACCGATACCATGCGCGACCTGGACGAGTTCCGGGAAAAAGCCAATCAGGCCCAGGAAACGCTCCGGGAAATGGCGAAGCGATCGGAGCAGACCGCCTTTCGCCCGCAGGGGGAGAAGCTGCGTGAGGTTGCCGACGAGCAGGTGGCCGAGGCGCGCGAGTCGGCGGACATGATCCCGGTCTCGGACGAGAAAGACAAACGCGTCGCCGAAGCGAAGGAAGCCCAGCAACAGATCGATCAGGCGACGAAACAGCTCGACGAAATCGAGAAATCCCTCGGCGAGGCGGACAAGGATCTGAAGATGGTGGCGGAGCTGAACGAGCTCGCCAACGACCAGCGCCAGCTCGCGCAGGAAGCGGCCCGCCAGGCGCAGGAGGAAGCCGAACGACGTCAGCAGAATGCCCAGCAACAAAATGCCCAGCAACGAGCGCAGCAGGAACAGCAACTGACGGCCGAACAGATGCGCAAGCTGGCCGAGTTTCGGAAGCAGCAGGAAAAGGTGCAGAAGGAACTCGGTGAAATGCTGAAGGAGAGTCCCGAAGCGCTCCGTGACATTCTCGCCCGGCAACAGCAGCAGGCGGCACAGCTCGCCGAGCAGGCGGAATCGGTGGCGCAGGAGCAGCAGCAGTTGCAGGAGATGACCGACTCGGCCGCCAATCCCGAGGCGAACCAGCAGGAGGCTCTCAAGGAGCAGATGATGGCGTCACTCCAGCAGATGCAGCGTCAGATCGCGCAGGAAACCCAATCGCTGAAGGAGAAGTTGGACCGGGAACAGCCCGAAGCCGGCAAGCCCTTGGAGGGTGCCAGCGAACAGACCCAGCAAGCGGCGAACTCGCTTGAGCAGGAGAAGATGGATTCGGCAAAAGACGCCGCCAGGCAGGCCACGGAAGCGCTGGCTCAGGCGAGTCAGCAGGCGGAGGCGCTGGCGGAGCAAGCGGAGAAGACACAGGCGGAAGCGGAGAGCGCCAAGGCTCAGGAAGCCGGGCAATCGACGCAGGAGAATCAGTCGACGGATTCACCACAGATGGCGCAGGCGAATCAGCCGGAGTCCGCTCAGGCGGAAGCAAGCAATGCTGCGAATGAGGAGGCCAACTCTTCTCAGAAACTGTCCGATCAATCGAAGCAACCCAACGCGGCGGAGAATGCGGAGAAATCTCCAAAGATGGCCGAGGCTCAGTCGGATGCGGCAAGTCAGAATCCGGAGAATCCGGCCGAAACGTCGCCGCCGGCGACTCCCCAGGGTGAGAATGACGCGTCGCAATCCATGGCGCAGAAGGGCGAAGCGGGCGAGCCAGAAGAAGCCACGTCTTCTGCCCAGGAACCGCAAACCAGCGAGGCGTCCAACGGGAACGAAGGCGAACAGAAAATGGCTCAGCAGGGCGAGCAGGCGAGCCCGACGACGGAAGAGGGTTCTGGCTCGGAAGCAACCCAGCCATCCAAACCTTCTCCGCTGGCCGCCGATCCGGCGCGGCAGCAGCTGGCCCAGTTGGCCAAGCAACAGGAAATGATTTCCCAGCAACTGCAGGCGATGGAAACGGGGCAGTTTGACGACGCCCTTGCGATGATGGAGCAGCAATTGGCCCAGGAAACGCAGTCGATCCAGCAACAGGCGGAGGCACTGGAACAGGCGACCGAGGCTGCGAATCAGAACGATGCCCGGAGCCGGGCCGATCAGGCCGAAAATGCGCTGCAGGGCGCAGCGGATCAGGCTCAGCAGGCGTCGCAGCAATTGGCCCAGGCCCAACAGGCGCAGAATCAGGCCCAGCAACAGGGGCAACCAGCGAATCAGCCGGCGCCGAAGGCCCAGCAATCACTCAAGCAGTCGCAGGGAAAACAGAACCAGGCGCAGCAGGGAATGAGCAACGCCGCCCAGTCGCTGCAGCAGGCCGCGGACATGCTGGCGCAGTCTTTGCAGAACATGCAGGCCACTCCCGAGGACCAGAGCGACGTGCTCAATCCGCAGAATCTCTCGGAAGCCTTCGACGACACCGGCCAGTCGGCGCAGTCACAGGATTCGCAGCAGGCGGCCCAGAATTCCCAGCAGGCGGCGGAATCCCTGCAGCAACTCGCCCAGGCGGCGATGGAACAGATGGGCGCGATGGGGCAGCCTTCGCAGCAACAGGGGCAACCCACGCCGCAGATGCAGCCCGAGTTTGTCGATGGCGCCAATCCGCAGCTGAACGAGACCGGCATGAAAACCGCCGACATCAATGGCGACGGTTTGCCGCCGGAGTTGAAGGAACTGGGAATCAGCGCGGCCGATTGGGCGCGTCTGAAGGGCAACCTGCGTTCAGGCGGAGCCGCTCAGGGTGGGGACGACCTGCCCGCGGAATATCGCGAGTTGGTGGGGCGCTACTTTCAGGTCATCGCCCGGGAAGCCGGGAAATCGGAGTGAAAGGAGGGGCGACAATCCTGTCGCCTTCAATGAATTGATCGGGGCGAGAGCAATGTCGCTCCTCCGGTCGCATTCGCTTGCCAAGATCCAATTCGTGGCGCAACCTTGGGCACTCGAATGAATCACCGCTTCACCAACGATCTGGAAAACGCCAACCGCACGATGAATTTCGTGCCGGGGCAGACGGTCGTTGCGTGGATTTCCGCGGAACACCACCAGACTGGCAAGCCGTCTGCCCTATTTGCGAACAGGTAACCTGAGATTCCTTCGCCGCTTCCGAAAACTCTTTTCCGAGCCTCCGAATTTTCGAGACCCTGTTCGCCCCGAGCGAGCAGGGTTTTTTTGTGCTCTTTCCAGCCATGAAAACCCAGTCCAAATCCGCCTTGCCTCCCTTGCAGGAACCTCCCGATGGAGAAACCCTCTGGCAACAGATCGTCGCGCTCCCGCGTCCGATCTGGATCCTGGCCGGTGGTCTGTTCATCAACCGCTTCGGTACGTTCGTCGTCCCGTTCCTGACCCTGTACCTCGGGGATCAGGGGTTCTCGGCGGCGCAGATCTGGTGGGTCTTTTCCGCGATGGCGACGGGGGGGCTGAGCGCCATGTTTCTCGGGGGATGGCTGACCGATTGGATCGGTCGCAAGAACACCATGACGGTTGCCCTGGTCGGGGGATCGATGGCGATTCTGCTCCTGTGGCGAGCCGACAGCCTTCCGGAACTGGTGATCACCGCGTTCCTCAACGGCATCACCCACGGGATGTTCCATCCCGCCGCGCACTCGCTCATTGCCGATGTGCTTCCGGAAAAGCGGAGGGTCACCGGCTTCGCCGTGGTGCGTTGGGCGATCAATCTCGGTTTCGCCTGTGGCATGGCCGCGGGTGGATTTCTCGCGGACCGGAATTTCTCCTGGCTATTCGTTGGAGACGCGGCGACTTCGCTCACGTTTGGAGCGATCGCGTTTTTGACGTTGCCGCACGGGATTCGGGCGGCGCGGTCGGAGAGCCGGTGGATGCCGGCGCTTCGCGACATGGCGAAAAATCGCCGCTTCCTCGCTCTCGTGGGAGCGAATCTGCTGGCGGCCTCGCTGTTCTTTCAGTGGGGCTCCGCGGTGGCGAAATTCGTCGTCGATCTGGGCTATCCAAAGAGCGTCTATGGTTGGTTGATGGCCTTGAACGGGCTCATGATTGCCGTGTTCGAGATTCCCATCACCCGGGGCGTGCGGCGCTTTCCGCAGCACCTGGTGATCGGAGTGGGTTATCTCGCCTGTGGTGTCGGCATGGCCCTGAATGGTTTCGCCGTTTCCTGGTGGTGGGTGGCTGCGGCTGTCGTGGTTTTCACCGTCGGTGAGATGGTCAGCCTGCCGGTGGCGAGTGCCTACCTGTCGGTACTGTCGCCGGAGAAAATGCGTGGTCGCTATGCCGGTGCCTTGGGATTGACGTGGAATATCGGGCAGTTTCTCGCTCCCGGACTGGGCCTGATGCTCTACGAGTGGCAACCCGGTGTGCTCTGGAGTGCGTCGCTGTTCGTCGGGATCGGCGCTGCCGCGGTCCTTTGGAAATTGGGTGGCGTCAGGGCGGTGGATTCGCGATAAGGTCGAATTCCATGGCGGAGCAACCATTCTCGCGAATCGAACTCGAAACCGACATCGTCGTCGCCGGAGGCGGCGCGGCCGGGGTGCCCTGTGCGCTGGCCGCGGCGCGCACCGGGGCGCGGGTGATCCTGATCCAGGATCGGCCCGTGCTCGGGGGAAACGCCTCCAGCGAGGTGCGGATGCACATCGTCGGCGCCAACGGAACGGGACGTTTCGATCGCGGGGAAGAGCTGGTCACGGAAGCCAGGGAAGGGGGGATCATCGAGGAAATCCGTCTCGAGAACGCGGTGAGAAATCCGCAGCGATCCGCCTCGATGTTCGACCTGATCCTCTACGATCTCTGCCGTCGCGAACCGAACCTGACGCTGATGTTGAACACGTCCGTGACGGGGGCGGAGATGGCATCCGATCGCATCGTGGCCGCTTTGGCCGACCGACAAAGCACGGAAGATGCGTTCCGAATCTCGGCGAAGACATTCATCGACTGTACCGGTGATGGCCGTCTCGGATTCGAAGCCGGTGCGCCTTTCATGGAGGGGCGGGAGAGTCGCGAACAATTCGGAGAATCGCTGGCGCAACCGGAGGCGGACGCGCAACGCCTCGGCTCGACCATTCTCTTGACCGCCCGCCGCCACGACCGGCCAATGCCCTTCGCGGCGCCGGAGTGGGCAAGAAAGTTTTCGAAGGAAGATTTGAAACTTCGCCTTTACGCGACACCGGGCGAAGAGGAGCCGACGCATGAATACGGTTACTGGTGGGCGGAGTGGGGGGGCACTCTGGATACGATTCGGGACAACGAAGCGATTCGCGACGAACTGCTCGCGATCGCGCTCGGCATCTGGGATCACGTGAAAAACGGTCCACCCGATCAACGGGATTCGGGAGACCCTTTCGATGCCTCGCATTGGGCGCTCGACTGGATCGGCTTCCTCCCCGGAAAACGCGAGAGTCGTCGATTTGTCGGCCAGCATATCCTGACGGAAGACGATCTCATGAAATCGCGGGCCTTTCCGGATGCGATCGCCTATGGCGGCTGGTCGATCGACTTGCATCCGCCCGAAGGTGTTGATGCACCCGACGCCGAACCCTGCGAGCAACATCCGGTTCCGTGGTTGTTCGATATTCCGCTGCGCGCCTGTGTCAGTCGCGACGTTACGAATCTGATGTTCGCCGGACGCAATCTGTCGGCAACGCACGTGGCCTTCGCTTCGACCCGCGTCATGGCAACCTGTGCCGTGGTCGGGCAGGGAGTGGGAACTGCGGCGGCCCTGGGTATCGAAGCCGGGACTATTCCCGGAGAGATGGCGAACAATCCGGAGTTCGTCGATCACCTGCAACGCCGCCTGCTCGGCAACGATGCTTATCTCATCGGGCGTACGAAACAGGGACGCTGTCCGATTGCCTCGTCTGCCAGAATCACCGCTAGCAGCGAACGACCCGGGGCGGAGGCCATCCAAGTAGTCAGCGGTCAGACGCGATCCGTGCACGGTGAGAGAGGCGCGCCGCCCGACCGCGCCGAGCCGGGAACGCACCGATGGATGTCACGGGAATTGCCGGCGTGGATTTGTTTCGACTGGGATGAGCCGGTCGCCATCGACGCGATTCAATTGATCTTCGACACTGGTCTGCACCGACACCTCACACTTAGCCATCACGATGGGTACACCGCTTCGAAAATGATCTGGGGACGACCTCAACCCGAGACCGTCCGAGGCTATCGCATCGAAGGCATGGGAGAAGAGAGATGCAGCTGGCGTCTCCTGGTAGAAGAAAGGGAAAACACCAGCCGAGTGCGCCGACATTCTCTGGGGGCTCGCGTAGATGGCATCTGGTCCGGAGAGGCATCCCGGCGATTCCGATCAATCCGTGTCACGATCGATTCTACCCACGGCATCGATCACGCCCGGATCTGTGGAGTGCAATTTTCCGATGGCGATGGCCATTGAGTTGGAGGCGACCAGGAACGATATCGCGACGCCTCAGCGGGCATCGAGCTCGCGCAGCAGCCCCGGACCAGTCTTGGTCTTCTCGTAGCCTTCGAATTGATTGTCTTTCGAGAAAGCGATGCCCTCCTTGGCAACGAGCAGGGCGTTGCGGCCGCCTTTCGACTTCACGGAGGAATCCGACAACGACAGGTTTCCCGCGACCATAGCGGCGGCAACACCTCCCCCTTCGAAGGTCGACCGATGCACGAACGCGGTGGCTTCTTTCTGGACCGCCAGCAGCGGTGGCATCCCGCCGGTTCTCGAGGATGTAGTGTCGATGATAACGGCATCGCTGCCTTTGGTGACACCGATGGCGACCAGGCGATTCTCCAGGCAGCGACTACCGACGATGATGGCGCGTGAATCGTTGGAGACCCCGAGCCCCGAAGTCTGGTTTTTTTCGCAGTGATTCTCGAAGGCGAGGAACTCGGCGCCGTCGGCCCCTATGCCGGAAGCCCCGTTTTCGAAGCAGTGGTTTTCGACGAGAATTGCCCTTGCGCCTTCCTGGCAACCGATTCCGGCGAGGTGGTTGTGGTGGCAACGGTTGGATCGGAGGACAGGTTCCGCATTTTCCTCCACCCCGATGCCGGCCATGGCGTTCTCGAAGCAATCGTTGTCTTCCACCAGGGGGCGTGTGTTCTTTCCGGTCCGAATTCCGATGCCGGCGCGTCGGTTTCCATGGCATCGGTTGCTCCGGACCGTGGGCGACGCTCCCTCGCTGATCCCGATCCCCGCGCGGATGTTGCCGTGGCAATCGTTGTCGAGGACGAGGGGGGCGGCGTTGTCGTGGCCGATGCCGGCATAGAAGTTCTCGAAGCAGGTGTTGCCCACAATCACGGCGGTGGAGCCCTGCATGGAACCGATCCCGCCGCCCATGTTGCGAAAACAGATATTGGAGGAGACCAGGGGAGCGCAGCGTTTTCCTTCCTCGCCTCTGATGGCGATGCCAGTGCTGCCCACGTGATGAACGATATTGTTGACCACGGTGCAGCTGATTCCCTCGATGCCGATGCCCGGCGTTCCGAATCCTCCGATGTGCTCGTGGGACTGGTTTCGGCCCTGTTCGTCCCAGTGTTTCTGCCAGGTGGCTTCCTCGAATTTGCCGACGTTCGTGATTGTGAAGCCGTCGAGGATGGAACCTTCGGCCATGGAGACTCCCGGGACGTCACCCTCCTCGCCTCCTCCGTCGATGAGGGTGGATTCCGCTCGAGCGAGTCCGAGCACTCCCCGGCTGTCATCACCAGCGCTACGGATGCGGAGATGAGGTTTCAGCACGATTCGTTCGTGATAGATCCCGGGAGACACGATAACTTGGTCCCCCGGTGATGCCGCATCGATGGCTTCCTGAATGGTTTGGTAGTCGCCGGGAACGAGGAAATCCCTCGCAACCAGCAGGGGCGCGCCGGAAAGCAGCAGCGACAGGACGAGCAGGCGAAGTAGTGGTGATTGCATGCCTGATTGTGGGCCAGACCGAGGTGGCATGGGAAGAAGCGCAAAAGCGTTCTCGACAGTATCCGGGCAGCGGGGCAGGATCGCGCCGTCATGTTTCCCCCGGTCTCTCTGCTTGCTCAGGCGCCTGCCTCTGTCCCGGCTGCTCACGCGGCCGGATTGACCCCGATCGATTGGATCATCATCGTCATCTATGCCGCCTCCACCATCGTGTTGGGATGGTGGTTCGGGCGGAGCCAGACCTCCACAAAGGAGTATTTCATCGGCTCGGGAAAGATGAATCCGATGCTGATCGGGGTGTCGCTTTTCGCCTCGTTGCTCAGCACGATTACCTATTTGTCGATTCCCGGGGAAACCCAGGGCAAGGGGCCGGTTTACCTGACGAACTACCTGGCCTACCCGCTCATCTTCGTGATCGTCGCCTTCGTGCTGTTGCCGGTTTACATGAAGCAGCAGGTGACCAGCGCCTATGAATTGCTCGAAAGTAAACTCGGCGTCAGTATCCGGCTGCTCGGCGCGACCATGTTCCTGGCGTTGAGACTGGTATGGATGTCTTTGCTCATTTACCTGACTGCGGCGGCCATCGCCACGATGATCGGTGCGGAGGACAAGTGGATTCCTCTCATCGTGTTGGGGACCGGCCTGGTGGCGGTAACCTATGCCACGCTCGGCGGGCTCAGAGCGGTGGTGATCACCGACCTGATGCAGACCATCCTGCTCTACGGAGGCGCGGTGCTGGTGATCGCGGTGATCACGGTTCGGATGGGCGGTTTCAACTGGTTTCCCACGGAATGGAATCCCAACTGGGATGAGCAACCCGTTTTCAGTCTCGATCCAAAAGTGAGGGTCACCGTCATCGGTTCCATCGTGTCAGTGCTGATCTGGTATGTGTGCACGTCGGGAGGCGACCAGGTGTCGGTGCAGCGGTTCATGGCCACGTCCGATCTCCGTTCGGCGCGTTGGGCGATAGGAATGCAGTTGATCGTCGGAGCGGTGGTGGGACTGACGCTCGGCCTGGCCGGTTTTGCGCTGCTCGGCTATTTCCAAGCCAATCCCGGCTTGCTGCCGCCGGAACTGGCCGAAAAGAGCGCGGCGGACAAGATCTTCCCTCACTTCATCGCCGCGCACCTGCCTCCGGTCGTCTCCGGACTGGTGGTCTCCGGGTTGTTCGCTGCGGCGATGTCGAGCATCGATTCCGGGGTCAATTCGATCACGGCGGTGGTCAGCAACGATTTCATCGACCGTTTTCGCCGCCAACCGATCTCGGAAAAGCATCACGTCTGGGTGGCGCGAATCATCGCCTTCAGCGTGGGTGCCTTTGTGGTGCTTTTCAGCACGACGATGGGGAAAGTGCCGGGGAATATCACGGCGGTGACCAACAAGACGGTGAACCTCCTGACGGTTCCGATTTTCTGTCTCTTCTTCTTCGCACTCTTTGTGAAGTTCTCGAGACCTGTGGGTGTCTGGGTGGGAGCCATCGTGGGAACCGCCGCCGGCGCTCTAATCGCGTTTTCGGGTCCCATTTTCACGCCGGAAGCCGGTACAGACCCGGTCAGTTTCCAGTGGATCGCGCCCGTTTCCCTGGTTACCAACATCGTCGTCGGATCGCTGGTGAGTCTGGCTTTACCGGGCAGGGATTCTCCCGCTAAGATCGAATCATGAAAGCTTGTTTTGTTTTCCTCACTCGGAAGTTTTCCACCCTGGGCTCACTGCTTGCGGTTTCGCTGACCTTGGGTTCCTGCGAGACCAATGGCTTGGGTCGGGGAAAGATGTCGCTCGATGCCGCCACGAAAGCCAAGGCGTTGGAGGTTCTTCGTGAGGGGCTCCACGCGAAAGGGGAAGACCAGTTCTGGGTTTCCATCCACGCGGCTGAAGGCCTGACCCTGGCGGGAGAAGGGAAAGAGGTTCGCGCCTTCCTGGAACCGAAACTGGCCACCGATCACGATGCCCAACATCGCTGCGGATTGGCGCGGGAACTGGTGAGAGCGGGAGATCGCGAAAAAGTGTCGATCCTGGCCGAGGTGCTGAACAGTCCCGATTCCTACGGTCACATTCATGCCGCCGAGAGTCTCTACAAGGTTCATGAAGTGGGAGATCCGGTCACCATGCGCCGGTATTTCGAGGAAGAGGGGCCGATCAAACTTCGTCTCATGGCGGCGGCGGCGCTGGCCCGACATGGGGATCTCAAGGCCATTGCCTACATCCGGCAAACGCTGGAAGGTGACGATCCGGATGGCATCCAAATCTCGGCCTGGATCCTGGGTCGGATCGGCAACTCGAAAGACATCGATCCGCTGCGGAGCCGGTTGCCTGACGCGCCCACGCCCTTGATCAAGGCCTACATCGAGCATGCTCTCGCGGCGCTGGGTGACCCTGATGGGCTTGCGGCACTGGGCAGGAATCTCGAATCGGACGATCCCGCCATTCGCACTTACGCGGCGACCTTTGCCGGAGATGCCAAGGCGGCTTTCACGCAGCCAAAACTGGTAAAGATGATCGAAAGCGACGAGCATCTCGACGCCCGCGTTCGCGCGGCCCAGACCCTGTTGCAACTTTCCCGATGATTTCCAAACCTGTATGAGAACCAGCAAGACCCTGAAACGCATTCGTGAAGGCGGCGTGGCCCGCTGCGCCAACCTCGGCAACTACATTCCGCCCTACATCGCACACGCCGCGAGGGCTGGATTTGACTGCATCTGGCTCGATCTCGAGCACCGCTCGCTCGATTTTCGCGAACTCCAGGCATTGATGGCTCACTTTCGTATCTACGACATCGACTGCCTGCTCAGGGCGCCCACGCTGGAAAAGACGGGGCTCTATCGATACCTGGAAGAAGGTGCCACCGGCATCATGATCCCTCACGTTTCGACCGCCGAACGCGCTCGCGAGCTGGTGCAGGCCGTCAAATTCCCGCCGATCGGCGACCGAGGACTGGATAATGCCGGGTTTGATTCCGACTACCGTATCAACGAAAACCAGCTCGAGTACGTGGAATGGGCCAATCGCGAAACGTTTCTCGTGGTCCAGATCGAAACTCCGCTCGCCATCGAGAATATCGAGGAAATCGCCGCCGTTCCCGGTGTCGACATGCTCTTCGTCGGTCCGGGCGACCTCGGGCTCCGCTATCAACTTGATGGAGACGAAGATGGAAGCCGGCTGGAAGCCGCTTTCGAAACCGTGGCCGCTGCCGCGAAAAAGCATCAGGTCGCCTGGGCCTGCCCGGCTGGCACTCCCGAGGAAATGAAACGCCGCCGCGAACAGGGCGCCCAGTTGCTGGCGAATTGTGGCGACTTCATGCTTCTCCGCGAAGGGCTGAAGGCCGCAGCCACTATGTTTGACGGGCTTGATTGAGATGGCGCGGCGATCTCCCTACCAGATTTTGATTCACGTCAGTGGCCTAGATGTGGAGATCGACGGCGAGCCGATCGCCGGCTTCTTCACGATGCGGAGAGTAATCGCGTCTGATTCTGCGGAGGCGGAGGAAATGGTGCGAAAGAGCTTGCTTGATGAAATAGAGAAAAAACGCTGGCCTAAGAGTGGCGGGGCCGATGTCGGTGGATTGAGCGACATTTCGTTGGAGATTGAACAGAGTTTCAAAATAGGCTGGTTGAGTTGGATTTTTGGACGCCGTGCGTCAGGATTTCTGTTTTACGAACCAGACTAATTTTCCAAGGGCGGTTCAAATCCGATTGCGGCACCAAGGAGTTCAAGATATGTCCATGAGCTATGATCCCAGCCTCGGAAGCCCTTGAACGCCTCAAAAATGGCAATTCCCGATTCATCGCCAACGTGCGTGGAGTCGAGGCGTTGACCAGCAATGCCCGTCGCGGTGAACTCGTAAGCGGACAGGAACCCTTTGCCATCATCCTCGGTTGCTCGGACTCGCGTGCGCCCGCCGAACTCGTTTTCGACCAGGGACTCGGCGACTTGTTCGTGATCCGGGTGGCCGGAAATATCGTGGCACCCTCGCAGGTCGGTAGCGTGGAATTCGCCGCGGAGCAGTTCCATACCCGACTCGTGGTGGTGATGGGGCACTCGTTCTGCGGCGCGATTTCCGCCACGGTGAACGAATTGATCCAGCCCTCGGAAAATCGTTCGCCGAATCTCAAATCGATCGTCGACCGGATTCGTCCATCGGTGGAGAGCCTGTTGGAAACGGATTTGCGCAACGATATCGAGGAACTGAAACGGCAGGCGGTGCGGGCCAACGTGAGAGCGGCCACCAACCACCTGCGTCATGGTTCCCGCATTCTCGAAACGCTCACTGAGAATGACGGTCTCAAGATCGTCGGCGCTGAATACTGCCTGGAAACCGGCACCGTCGATTTTTTCGAGGATTCCGATTCCTAAATCGTGGTGGCGGTGGCGCGGATCTCGCCGAGCAGATCGCGCCCACCGATTTCGCCGAGCCGGGCGATTTCGGGAGACAGGATTTCCCAGGCCGGCCGACCGTTTCCCAGCGCTGGCAAGCCGCAGGGAGTGCGACTGACGAAGCCGGCGTAGTCGGGAAAGGTTTGCGGGTCGGACTCGCGGTCGTGCAGGGTGAGTAGAGGCGGGCGATCGTCGTCGAATGACTCGATGGAAAGAGGATGCAGCCAGCAGGTCGCCGGCTTGAAAAACCAGGGATCGAGTCCGCGATCGGTCGCGAATTGCTGGAGGGCGCACCGGGCATCCGAGAGCAGGAGGACGCAGGCCGTGTCGGGAAAGTGAGCCGGATAGTTTTCCGCCATTTGCGACATCGGTTCGGGGCGGGTCGCCGTTTTCGGTCCCGAGCAAACGTCTCGCCATTCGCCGTGCACGATGGGTGTCTCCGGCAAGGTAGCACCGAGGGCCTCGATGTCGCTTCGATGTTCAGTCAGCAGGTCGGTCAGGACGGAGACTTCGTCCGGATCCAGGTAAACGCCATCGTGGCAACAGGTGCCCCGACAACGGCCGAGATCGCAACGCTGAAGGGGATTCGTTAGCGCCTGGAAATCGATCTCCATCTCGCGCACCAATTCGCGGAGAGAGCGGAAGGTGTCCTGAAACGCCGTGTTCGAAAAAACAGGCCCGGTCTTGGAGGACCGGGCCGGAAGTTCGCTCACGGGAAAGATCGCCGGCGAGTGAGGTTTAGAGAAAGGCGAGGGATCGCTCAGTTGCTGCCTGGGGCCGCCGCCGGTTTATCGGGCGCCGGTTTCGGTGTCTCCGCCGGAGCCGGGGCGGGAGCCGGGGCCTTCTTGGTATCCGGTTTGGAATCGTTCGGAGCCGGTGTGTCCGCGGCAGGCTTGGGCTTGGGAGGGGGCGGAGTTGAATCGGCCGGCTTGGGTGCGGCGGGTTTGGCGGGAGTCGCCGGAGGCGTGGCCTTTTTCTCTCCCGGAGTCGCTGTCGGTTTTGGTTGAGGCTTTCCGGTACCGGCTGCCGGTTTGGTTGCCGGGGCGGCGCCGTCGACCTTGGCTTTCGGCGGGGTTGCCGGAGCCGGAGCCGCGGCGGGCTTTTCGGGAGCGGGTTCCGGTTTCGGTTCCGGCGGCGCGGGTACGACCGGGACATCGCCCACGTCCGCCAGCGCGAGACGATCCTCCGCCATGTCGATGAAGGGATTCGAACGAAACTCGGGACGGGTGATGCTTTCTTCGTAGCTCTGCCGAGCTTCCTGGACCTTGGCTTCGGCTTCGTCCTTTTTGCCGGCTTTCCGCAAATCTTCGGCCTGGGCGAGGGCGATGTCGCCTTCGCGAATCAGGATCAACGGCCCGATGTCCCCGGAGGGATCGTCGGCCAGAGCCCGGTCGTAGTAGTCGCGCGCGGTGTCGTAGTCGCCGGTGACGTGACTCAGGTTTCCGAGCGCGTAGAGTCCCTGGGCGTGGCGAGGATGCTTGGAATATTTGTCGACAAAGGTCAGCAGGGTGACCTTGGCGTCCTCGTATTTTTCCCGGTCGAGTTGGATTTCCGCCTTGGTCAGCAGGGCATTGCCCGCGGGAATCGATCCGGCAAAATCCGCCACCACGGTGTCGAGTTTTTCGATGGAGCGCTCACCGGCGGCTTCCGAAAACGCCTGACTGGCCTCGCTCAGTTTCTGGCGATTCAATTCGCGAACCACCAGGGTGCCGCAAATCGCCAGCACGGCGACCACGGCGACCAGCATCACCGTGTTGCGATGCTTGTCCAACAATTCGATGGCTTGATTCCCGGCCTCTCCGGGCACCGGAATCGTGTCCGGCTGGATGGTAACATTCGGATCGGGCTTGTCGTTTTTGGCCATGTCAGGAGGGGTGAAAAACAGGGGGTAATTCGCCGGAGGCGGGCGAGCGGGATCGATAATCCCAACCGGCACGCCATGCAAGCCCCGGTTGCCCGGGACAAGGGAGCGTTTTTCGCGAAAAAGTGCAGTGAAATCAGGAGGCTCCCAGCGCCGCCCGGGCTTCGTCCGCCAGCGGCGTGCTGAGGTAGCGTTCGCCGGTGGAGCAGGCGATGGTGACGATCAGTTTCCCGGCGTTCTCGGGGCGCTTGGCCACCTCGATGGCCGCGCAGACGTTCGCGCCCGTGCTGATTCCGGCGAGAATGCCTTCCTCCTTGGCCAGGCGGCGCGCCATCGCGAACGCGTCATCATTGCTCACCTTGATCGATTCGGTGATCTGATCGCCGCCGTCGTCCGGATTCTTCAGGTGCAGATTGTCCGGCACGAAACCGGCGCCGGTGCCTTGGATCTTGTGCGGTCCCGGCTTCACCTCTTCGCCGGCGAGAGTCTGCGAAATGACCGGGGAATCCTGCGGTTCCACCGTGATGACCTGGACGTCCGGCTTCTTCGCCTTCAGCGCTTCCACGCATCCGGTCGCGGTGCCACCCGTGCCGACCGCCGCCACGACGATGTCGACCTTGCCGTCGGTGTCGGCCCAGATTTCTTCGGCCGTCGTCTTGCGGTGGATCGCCGGGTTGGCCGGATTGGAGAACTGCTGCGGGATCCAGCTGTTCGGCGTCGCGGCGGCGAGTTCCTCCGCTTTGGAAATGGCGCCCTTCATTCCCTTGGCGCCTTCCGTGAGCACGAGTTCGGCTCCGAGCATGGCCAGCAGCGTGCGCCGCTCCACGCTCATCGTTTCCGGCATCGTCAGGATGAGTCGATAACCGCGTGCCGCGCAGACAAAGGCCAGAGCGATCCCGGTGTTGCCGCTGGTTGGTTCGATGATGACCGTGTTCTCGTTGATCAGGCCCGCCGCTTCCGCGGCCTCGATCATCGCCATGCCGATTCGGTCTTTCACGGACCCGAGCGGATTGAAGAATTCGCACTTCAGCGCGACGGTGGCGTCGACGCCATCCGTGACCTTGTTCAATTTGACGAGCGGGGTGTTGCCAACCGTTTCGACGATGTTGTTGTAGATTTTTCCGTGGGCCATGATGAGACAGATTTGGGGATTTCAGCCGCGTTCACGTGAGGAAGGGCCAGTTAAAACATCAGAGAAAAGGGTATAAGCCACATCGAAATCGACCGCAAAGCCATTTTGGAGTGGATTTTTCCCGGAATTCACGGTGAAAACAAACTTGCGCGAAGCAATTCGTTCACCTATGCGATAGCGAGAAATCGCTTCCCTGCCAACGCAACCGCCTCCTCATCATGTCTGATCTGCTTACCGACGACGAAATCAAAAGTCGCATGAAGAAAGCTCCCGAGTGGGAACTCGAAGGGGATTCCATCGTGAGATCCATCGAATTTGACGAAT
This sequence comes from Verrucomicrobiia bacterium, assembly GCA_020439945.1. Lineage (GTDB taxonomy): Bacteria > Verrucomicrobiota > Verrucomicrobiia > Verrucomicrobiales > DEV007 > JAEUHH01. The sequence goes on along the minus strand of JAGRPB010000060.1, from coordinate 6,881 downwards.
TCCTCGAAGGGATTGATTTCGTCGATGGCGTTGCCGAGATCGCCGAAGAGGCCCAGCATCACCCGGACATCGACATCCGCTGGTGCACCGTCAACCTCAAGCTCACCACTCACGACCAGGGTGGTCTGACGGACGCCGACTTCGAACTGGCTCAGCGGATCGACAATCTGCTGGATTGATCGCCGGCCCGTTCGTCCGGACGGATTTCCGCTTTCGCACTCTCAAAGTGCGGCCTTGACCCGCAGCGCCTTCTTGCGTCTGCGGATCATGGCGAACAGACCGTCGAACGAGAAACTGCCCGAACCTCCGATGATCAGGACCGCCGTGATGCCCAGGTAGAGCACGTAGGTCTGGCCGTTGAGCCAGTCTGAAAAGGGCAGATCGCTCAGGAAAAAGAAGATCAAGGCCAGCAACGTCAGCGCGGCATTGACGCGGGTGAAGAAGCCGATCAGGATGCCGAAGGGGCTGGCCAGGAGAATGAAAGTCAGGCCAACGGCCGTGACCGATGGCTGCGGCAGCCCCATCTCCGACATCGCATTGAGCAGAGGCCAATCCTTTTGTTCCCAGAGGAATTTCCATGCCCAGACCGTCTGTTGCCGGATCTGGTAGTAGAAAAGCGGCAAGGCAAAAACCAACCTCAGCAGAAGCAGATAGAAATCGGGCAAACCGATTCGGCGAGGCGGATTCATGGATTCCAAGCTGGAATCAGGTTCGATAATGGCCATGGCTTTCCCTGGAAAAGACCCCCAAGCCAAACACTATCCCACTCCCTCATGCAAAGGAAAAGCGGGGGGATCACGCAAGGAAGTCCCCGGTGAGGAGTAACGAAAAGTGAATCGACTTGTGGAGGACGGGGGCACGGTGGAATCTGAACTCCGGCATGCCGAAAACGAACCGATTCGAGATTCTTTCGTTTCGCAGTCCCTTGGTGACCGCGCATGGACTACTCGACCATGAGAGGCACGAGGCAACGTTGGTCGATGGCGGTTTGTTCCCATCAAAGATCAACCGAATCAGAGAGAGACTGCGGGCACGAGGTTTCGCCTTCTCGGATGTTCGCGCGATCTTGCTGACCCACGGACATCTGGATCACACCGCGAACCTTGCCTGTTTAAGGAAGGAAACCGGCGCGCCCCTTTACGCTCCTGAGGTCGATCGATTCCACATCGAGGGACGTTATCCCTATCGCGGGTTGAGCCGAATTTGCGGAGCGTTGGAATCGATCGGTCGCCTTGTGCTGAACTACGAGACGCCGACGATCGATGAGTGGTTTTCGCCAGACGACCAACTGCCATTCTGGGGCGGGCTGCGGGTGATCGGTCTGCCGGGACACACCCTCGGACACTGCGGATTCCTCTCCGAATCACAGCGGCTTTTGGTGGCGGGAGATTTGTTTTCAAATTTCCGGGGCATCCCGAGATTGCCGCCGCCCTGGTTTAATGTGGACGAAGCTCAGATTCGCGAAAGCGTTCGCAGAGCCAACAAATTGATACCGGACAATGGCGGAGTCCTGATGAACCACGGTCATGAGGCGACGCCGGAATCTCACCGTGCGGAATTGCGAAAGTTGGCCGAACGAATCCAGCGTGACCGGGCGGATTGACGGAAAAGTCGAAACAGGCGTCTTTTGGGGCGTGCTTTTCGGAAAACAGAAATGCCTGGCCTGCTTCGGCATCGTATCCCTGGTTATGCCGCTCTGGGCGGCCGAGTTTCGTGTCGAGGAATCCAGTGAAGTGGCGCTCAAGAACGCGATTGAAGAAAGTCGCCAATCTCCCGGAACCGACCGGATTCTGTTGCCTGCGGGAACGATTCGACTCACGGAAACGTTGGTGCTGACTCGCGCCGATGACGGTCTCACCATCGCGGCGGCCGACCCCACTCAACCCTGTTGGGTCTCGGGCTCAACCCTGTTGGGTGCGGATGCCTGGATGCGGGTGGCGGGCGATGACAGGCCGCTGTGGCGGGCGTCCATTCCCGGCGATTGGCCGGATACAAGGTCGCTCTTTTTCGAGGGGAAGTCGCTGCCGCGCGCGCGGTCACGCGGTTACGTCCAACTCGCGGAACCGCCGGAGTCGATGCCCTATCGGGTGCGCCGCGCCATCGATCAGCAGCATCTCTACCTGCCTCGGGAAGCGCTGGACGCGATTCCCGATTTCGCGGGAGCGGAGATGCGACTGGTTCCGAAATATCCCTGGGTGACGCAGTTGCTCCCGATGACGAAGATCGATCGCGAGCACGGCCTGGTCTGGTCGGAGGTGCCGGGAACCTATCCGATGACGCCGCCGGCTTTCGGGCAGTTTCCCGAAGGCAGCCTCTGGATCGAGAATATGCTCCCGGTGCTCGACGAACCAGGCGAGTGGGTCTTCGATCCTGCCACGCGAACGGTGACGCTCTGGCCGCCGGACGGCAAAGCGCCGGGCGATCGCGTGGCGGTGCCGCGCCTGACGGAGCTGTTGCGCATCGAGGGCGAGGCTGATGAATCGAATTTGGAGGATCATCCCGCGAAAGGCATCGCGATACGTGGAATCACCTTCGCTCACGCCAATGCCTATGCCTGGGAGAAGGACAAGACGGGGTGGGGGCTGCAACACGATTGGGAAATGTACGATCGCCCCACGGCGATGGTTCGGCTCCGGTATGCCGAGAACTGCCACCTCGAACGATGCCGTTTCGTGAACGCGGGTTCGGCCGGACTGCGACTGGATTTGCACTGCCGGGGAAACCACGTCCGACGCTGCGAGTTCACTCATCTCGGTGGCGTGGGTATCCTGCTGGCGGGATACGGGATGGGGTTCAAGGATGTGAACCGCGACAACATCATCGCCGACAATCACATCAGTCACGTCGGCGAGGTGTGGTGGCATTCTCCGGGAATCTTTGTCTGGCAGAGCGGGCACAATCGTATCGTGCATAACCGGCTTCATGATCTGCCCTACACCGCCATCGTGGTGAGCACCAGGTCGCAGCTCGATGTCAGCGGTGTGAAGGAGTCGAGCAAGACGGTCCGCTGGGACGAAACGACCTTTCACCTGGAGTCGCGCGGGAGAACCTGGGAAGACCGCGAGCCATTGCTGCATGGTCGGGAGAACGAAGTTGGCTGGAACGATATTTCCCGCGTGATGGAGGTGATGGGCGACGGAAACGGCATCTACATCTCCGGAACGGGCGCGGGAAACCGCGTCCATCACAATTTCATCCACGATGTGATCGCGCCCAACATGAACGCGGCGATTCGCTGCGACGATGACCAGAACGAGGTGACGCTGGATCACAATGTCATCGCCCGCGTCTGCGGCGAGGGATTCATCTGGAAGGGCCGCTGCGACATTCTCAACAACCTGATCTACGCACTTCGATCGCGCACGCCGGACGGAGGGCGAACCGAACACGCCCGCGGATTCCTCGTCCTGTCGGGAGCACCGGTCGAGGGCTCGGTGGTGAAGCACAATATCTTCGTGGGAACCGAACCGCGTTATCAGATTCTCTACGAACACGACGAACCGTGGATGAAAGGCGGTCGAAAGCAGCCCGCGGTGCGGCTCGCCTCCTGCGAGGCCGATGAGAACCTGTATTGGAATCCGGCGAACCCGGGTTGGGCGAAGACCTTTTTCGAGGAACAACGAGCCCGCGGTGTCGAGAGGAACAGCGTGTTTGCCGATCCGCATTTGGAAAGCCCGAAGACCAACGATTTTTCATTCCCCGGGGATTCTCCGGCAGCTAAGCTCGGAATCGAGTCGATCGATGTTTCGGCCGTGGGACCTCGTCCCGATTCGAAGGAGTGAATTTTGCCAACGGCGGAAACGTCCATTAAATTGGAATGGCCCGGTATCTGCTCTGTCAGGTATCGAACCACAAACCAATCGGGAGATCCTGTCATGCACACGGTTACCACGAGTTGTCGGGAGCGGCTTCAGCCGCGCGATTTCGAATTCATCCTCGATGTGATGACGGCTGGGCGCGGGGGGCGCTGGCAGTTGGAAAGCTTGTTCGAAGATCCCGATTCGTTGCTCGCGGTCCTCGATCATGAGCAGCTGGTGAAGGCGGTGCTGGAACTGCCGTTTCCGTTGGCGATTTCTCCTGAGCTGTATTTTTTCATCTTGGTTCGCCGCAGTCTGAAGCACGCAGGGATCGACGACGTGGATATTGCGGATTACGTGGCCGCCACCCTGGCTTCTCACGCGGGTGGGAATCCTCTGGGCACGATGAAGTCCGATCGACCGGATGCCGATTTCACCTATCACGTGGATTTTCTCCGGGAGTTCGAGGGGCTCAGCGACTACGATCGATTCTTCCTCGAAGTGCAATGTGGGAACCACTTCCTGGTGCTGACCGGACTGTTTCCGAAATTCCTGGAGCATCGGGCCGATCGTCGAGGCGCGCCCGGGGTCGGTTACTACGAAGGCGTGGCGCGGAGCGCGTTCCTGAAAGCGGGTGGGCATCCCCTGGCGGACGAGTTTGCGGTTCGTTCGATCTACCCGAGATTGGCGGAATGTTTCACCGAAACCCGGCGCGCGCTCAATCGCATGGCGGAGGATTATCTGTTCCTGGGGTCCTGATCCGGGTCGGTCTGCTCGCGGCAACCTGTGGGGTTTTACCTTCGGAATCGGTTCTTTCCGCCGACGAAAACGATGGCCGTCTGGCCGAGGCGGAGGCGGCGCGGGAACTTCGGGAAGCTGGGGTGCGGGTGTTCCTGGATCTGAAAACGGGCCGGGTTTCCGAAGTCAACCTGGACGATTTCGACGGCAACCTGGACGATTTCGACGGCAACCTGAAGGGCGCTCTCAAGAAGGCCGCGACTTTTTCGGAACTCACCGATCTCTCGCTCGAAGCGACGGCGGTGGACGACGGGATGATCCCGGTGATCGCGAACTTGAAGAAGCTGGAGTGGCTCAATCTCTACCGAACCCGGATCAGCGATGCCGGGTTTCGAGCGATTCTATCGCTGCCATCGCTCACTCATCTGCCCGCGGGAGAGACGAAGATCACCGATGGTGGCCTGGCCGATTTGAACCGGGCGGAAAAACTCCGCTATCTCGGCTTGAGAGGCACCGCCGTTTCGGATCGTGGTGCGGCATCGATCGCAAAATGCGAGGGCCTGACCGGTCTTCATCTCGGTGCCACGCGAATCACGGATGACGCCCTTCCCTTGCTGAGAGACGGGTTGCCGAATCTTCAGGAGTTGTGGTTGCACGATACCGCGGTGACGGACGCGGGCCTGGAGGTCTTGAAGGGATTCTCCCGCCTGCGGAAGCTCTATCTGCAGCGCACCCGGACGACGGTCACCGGAGTGGCGGCGTTGCGAAGGGCGTTGCCGGATTGCGATATCTACTGGGAGTCCGATCCCAAGCCGTAGCGTTGGATTCGTTCTCGTCTTTGTTGGCAGGGAAACCTTCGCGAGAGCCGGTCTTATCCGGCCAGAAAAATACCAGAGCCAGGCCGGCGGCAATGGCGATCGCGTAGTTCAGCCCCACTCGCTTCAGCAGATTCCGGCGTCCTTGCGAGTCTTGAGGACATTGCCAACCGCGATGGCGGTCGCCAGAAAGACGATGGCGGCGGCGATGATCCTGCCGCTGAACTGTTCCGCCAGGATGCCGACGATGAAACCGGTCAGCGAGATGACGATCAGGTTGGATGGGGATTCCATGATGACAGCGTAAGGCGAACACGATCCGGGGCAAAGAGCCAATTGGCTGGTAATGGTAGACTGTCAGCTTCCGCAGCCGCCACATCCCCCTCCACATCCGCCGCCCCCACATCCGCCGCTGCCGCAACCGGAACTGTCTCCTCCGTGGCAATCGGCGCTGCCACATCCGGCGTCTCCGTACCCGCTGGCGAAACCCGCACCGGATCGTCGTCGTCGTGGCGATTTCGACGAACCCGTCGGGCGTCGGTTCAACCGCTCCACCAGCATGGCGTTGAAAAGAAGTCCGCTCAGGGCGATGCCGCCACAGAGACCGAAGAGAGCCAGGCCGACATTCCGGTTGGTTTCGCTGAAATAAAGGTAGGCCGCGGTGACTAGAGCCCCGAAGGCGATGACGGCCAGGACGGGGCCGAACAATCTCCAGACGGCGTAGTGTCGCGAGGGAAACATCCGCACCGGCGACGCATAGCGCGAGCCGAATCGTTTCGACGAACTCGGCCAGATGTCGGTGGGCGGTTTGGTGTCGAATTCCGCCCGGTAGGCGTCGAGAGTGTCCTGGTATTGCCGGTCGTAGCGAAGGCCTTCCAGCCGTCCTCCCCGGGTGGGACCGTGATGGAGCGCGGTTCCGAGCAGGTCGGAGCAGAGATCGTTCCAGTAGGATTCGCTGTAGGCGAGATGGAGATGCCAGGCCTGGTCGACTTCGTCGCTGGGAGTCATGGGCGCCTCGTGTGTCGCCATCAGGTAGAGAAAGCGGCGGTATTCGTCGAGAACCCGCGCGGCATAGATTTCATCCCAGCCGTTTTCCCGCGCCAGGCGTTGCTGGAAGCTCAGGGCGGCGGCGGGATCGCCGATGACGAAGGATTCCAGCCTTTCCCAGAGATCGGGTCGCGAGAGGGCCATGAGTTGAGGTTAGGGCCGATTGCGGGAAGCCCTCAATGAAAATCATGCGATTGCCGTTTCACTTCGGTGGCGAAAGGCAACGCCTCCACCCGTTCGGTGTAGATGGAGGTGACCCCGTGCTGTACCTGGAGACGTCCGGTGATTTTCAAAAAGGCTTCCTGGGTGATGACCAGTCGGTACTGGTGGAAGGTCGGCCCCGGCACGAAGGCGTTGCTGATCCCGGTCTCGTCTTCCATGCTGATGAACACATGCCCCTTGGCCGAGCCCGGACGCTGCCGGCAGATGACGAGCCCGGCGATCGTGACGGTGGTGTCGGGGCGCCCGAAAGGCAGGTCGGCGG
>JAGRPB010000059.1 GCA_020439945.1 Verrucomicrobiia bacterium | reverse complement strand
CCCCTGTGCCGCTCATCACTCTGCCGCTCATCACTCACTACCCGCCGGCGCTTCCGCCACCACCACCGCCGTGTCAGGCGCTTTCCCTGAATAGTACGAGATGTAGTGAATGTCCCCGATCACGGTGGCGTTGGAATTGCCCGAATCCCATGCGATCTCGCTGCCGATGGCGACCGCTTCGGAACCGGGCCAACTGAGTGGGCGTTCGAATATCCAGTTTGGATCGACGACCCGACGACGGAGAATTCCCCGGCCGCGCTCGTAGTAGTAATTGCTGAGCAGGCAGGTCTCCGGGTCGAGGATCAGCGTCGGCGTGGAGGCGGCGATGTCGCTGATGTTGGTCCGCGTGCGCTGCCACGTTTTGCCAAAATCGGTCGAAGTAATCTGGAACTGGGAGGGACCGCTCTCGGTTCGCGCGATGACGAGAATTCTGCCATCGCCGAGATAAATCGCGGCGGGTTCGGTGGGCCAATCTTCCTTGAGCAATCCGGATTCAATCACGGTCTGGGTCCAGGTCTTGCCGTCATCCTGGCTCGTCATCATTCCCCACGATTGATTCGGCTTATCACTGTAATCACCGGCAAACCACAGCGCCATCAGTCCGACGGTCGGCACCGCAAAGACATCGGTGATCTGCATGGGTTCCACCTCGAGTTCCGGCGAAGCCAGCAGTGCGAAATTCACCCCGTCTTCGGTCCGGTAGAGATCGTGGTGAAACCCCTTCCCAACGCGGCGTACCCACAGCAGCATCGCGCCCGTGGAATCCAGCCCTTTTCCCACCGTCACCTCGCCAAAGTCCGGCGTGTTCGCGACCACCGTTTCTTCCGTCCATGTCTTGCCGCCATCCGACGAGGTGCGGGCGTAAACGGCGCGGACGTCTTCGCCGATCGAATGGGCCGTGCCCCGGCTGTAGGCGCAGACCAGCTTGTCGCCGATGGCCTGGATCATGGGCCACGAATTGTAGCCGCTCACCTCCTGCACCACGTGAGCTTCCGCCAAGGCCTTCAGCGGCGTCACCTTCACCATGGCCAGGCCGGTGGGTCGGGTGAAGGTGTCCCCGGGATCGTCCGGTTCCCGCTGGATCCGCACTGTCAACGGCGCGCCCGGCACCACTTGATACCAGGATTCCAGGGTGATGGTGCGCGTGAGAAGCGGACCGGCGGGCAGCGCGGTTCGCACCGGTTTCCCCGTTCGATTCCGGGACGCGAACGAGGTGTTCGCCACCATCTGCGACAGGTGAACCCGGTAGGCATCGGAGAATTCGGCGCCGGTCGCCGGGTCGTTCGAGGTCACGACGATCTCCACTTTCACCGCCGCGACTTCACTGGAAAAACCGGGCACCACGCCGGCGACCGATTGCCCCACGGTGCCGCCCGACAGCGACCAGACCGGCACATGCGTCGAGCCGCTCGACATCAGCACCAGCGATGGCTTCCCCGTGGCGATCGACAGGTCGTTTGCGGTCAGGTAGAGCGGGGAAAGCGGAAGCGGCGCTTTCTCCAAATCCTCCGCGCCAAAGCTGATGGCACCAAGGGTGAGCAGTGTCGTCGCCAAGCAGAAAAACAGGAGACGAGATGAGGAGGCGTTCGTGGTCATGATCAAATCTACTTTTCCAGGAGCAGCCCGGAATAATGGCCCGGCAAGAGCAGGCGGCCTTTCCAGAAAGTGGGCGCGAAGGCATTGCTCTTAAGCTCGAAATGCTTCAGCGCCCTGGGGTGATCCCGATCGGAGAAATCGTAGGTCCGCACGTTCTTGAATATCCGATTCACCACCGCGAGACGTCCCGAGTTCTCGTCACAGTAGGGCATGCCTTCCCATTCGCTCTTGGGAAAAAGGGAGCGGCTGATCGCCGAGTCGTCGGGCACATCCTCGGGCAACTCTACCTGCCCGGGAAACCTGTGCCGCTCCAGTTCGCGGGTGGCCACCGGATGCGTGGGATCGAAAAGGGCATAGCCGCCGGCCCGCATCACCAGCAGTTCTTCACCCATCGCGGCAACGCTGCCGGTCTGCGAACACATCGGGAAAGAATCGAACCACACTTCGCCGGCCGAACGTTCGTGGAGATCGAACACCATGAAGCCGCCACCATGCCGCGTCAGCCCGAAGTAGCGCCCCGCGGCGAGATCCTGGGTTCCATAGTTGCCGTAGAGCAATTGCCCGGCGCCCTTGCTCAGGAGGATCTCCGGTTTCGCCGGGTCGCTGAAATCGACGAAGTGAACGCGGGTTGCCGCACAGGTCGCCGCGATGGTGTCGATGCCCTCGAAAGCCCACAGGAACTGCACCAGGCTGCGACCTTTTTCCAAGACCGGCAGCCGACCGATCTCTTCGATCTCGGTGTCCGTCTTGATCCGGTAGACGCCGATGCCGTTCTGGCCCTCGGCCACATAGAGTCGATCGCCGGAGCGTTTCACGTCGGCGGCGTATTCGATGTCCACCGCACCGATCCGGGTGATGCCGTCCGCTTCACTGAGACGGTAGATTTTCAGCCCATCCCAGACGTTGGCCGTGTAGGCGATGTCGCCGCGCACCGCCACGGCCCGGGTCGGCTGGCTCAGCTCCGGACCCGAGGTGTAAAACTCTTCCGCATTCTCACCGGGGTAGGGGTGCTCCGGCAGGAGCGGCAACGTCCCCACATCGCGCGGCTCCGGGACGGCGATCCCGGGAAGCTCGGCCAGGTAGATGCCGGTGAAGTTTCCCGACAGGTAGAGCACGCCATCACCCACCGCGATGGAGGACACGGGGTCTCCCTGGGGAATGCCCGGGTCCATGATCTGGTCATAGGGCACGTGGATCGCCGCATTCTCGGGATCGGATTTCGGGAGAACGAGGTTTCCCAATATCTTGGGCGCTCGCGGGTCGTAGATGTCCAGCAGGAACAGTCCGTTCACCGTGTCCGAGGCAAAGCAGTAGCGGCCCGACAGGCGCGGCGTCCAGTAGTCGCACGGACCGAAATAGATCGAGGGAAAGGCCGTCTTCGAAAGCTTGACCGGGTTCCGCGGATCGGAGATATCGAAAATGTCGAGCCCGTGCCCGGCGCCGTAGCGTTCCTCCTCGGGACCACTTTTCCTGTGCTGACCCGTCGAGGCAAAGAGCAGATCGCCGCGAACCGCCATGCCGTCGCCGTAGCCGTCGAGCTTGAGTTCCGAGACCGGCTTGGGAGCGCTCGGGTCGGAGACGTCCAGCACCGTCACCTCACCGCCCGCCCAATCGCCACTGAAAAGCAATCCATCGCGATAGGTGACCGACTGCGATTCATCCGTTCGGTAGGAGGAAAGGTGCTTCATCCGCGCCGGATCGGACACGTCCACACACTGGATGCCATAGACCCGGTTGCCGATGAAAGCCACGTCCCCGGCCGCGTCGAGACCGGTCGCCATTTCCACCGCATCGAAATTCGAGATGATCCTCGGATGCGTCTCGTCCGACACATCCACCGTCCAAAGGCCGAACTGGCGCGAGGTCAGGAAAGCGGTTTCTCCCCGGACGCGCAGTTGCCGCACGTTCCCCATGCCGCCCACGCTGCCGAGCTTCCTCGGTTTCAGCGGATCGGCGATGTCGTAGATGGACAGCCCGCCGTCCTCGAGCGCATAGAGTCGGCCGCCCGAGATTTCCAGCGCGAGCGTTCCCGAAGTGCCTGGCACCTTGCGGAAAGGGATCGCCGGGCCGTATTTCGGATCCGGATGGGCGTTGACGATCGTCTCGTCTCCGGAAGCCATCGAGAACGGTTCGATGAGCAGCATGGCGGGGAGGAGGAACATCAGGCCCGACAAAGAGAAACGACGGATGGGAAAACGACGTGGGGTGAAAGGCATGGTCGAAACGGAATACTGAATTACGAGAAGCTCGGAGATTCAACCGAGGGATGATTTGGCGGCGGGACGGAGGGAGAGGTGGAAGACGCGATCTCCGGGGTCGTAGCTGGTGAGGATGGGCCAGGTGTCGGCCGTGGTTTCGCGGTAGCCGAAGAATTCGACGAGACGGAGGGAACGTCGGTTGGCGGGAGTGATGGTGGCCCAACTGTCGGTGGCGCCGTAGCGCCGGGCGAGGGTCTGGTGGAGCCACCGGAGACTCTCGCGTCCGTAGCCACAGCCCCAGTAGTCGGGGCCGAACAGGTAGGCGACCTCGGCATTCCTCTCGATGACGGTGGCCTCGATCCGGCCGATCAGGGTGTGGTCGCTCCGGCGACGGACGGCAAAGTCGATCCAGGTCTCCCTGGCACGATGCTCGGGAGCACCGGCCGCGAGTCGTTCGAATTCCTTGGCCAGGGACTCCGGGGTGGGGATTTCGGCGTCGATGTATTCGTAAACCCGCGGGTCGCACAAAACGCTGGCCAGGCCCGGCGCGTGAGCGGCGCTGAGCGGTTCGTAGGTGAGTCGGTCAGAGTGGGAATCGGTCGCTGGCGGCATGGGTGAGGGACGGTGGCGGACGCGAGGAGCGGGCGATTCTGGATCGTAGCGAGGGGAAGGAGCCAGGCAAGCACGTAGCCGCCTTCGCCAGAAGGTGGCCGGGATGGGCTGCCGGTGCGGTCCACGCTCTGGCGAGCCAGTCTCCGCAACGAGCCGTCGTAGCATGGCTTTTCAAGCCGTGCCCGTCCGGACGGAATTCCTTCCCGTCCATCGCTGCCTGACTCGCGGGATGCAATCCCACGGGGACATGCACGGGATGAAATCCCATGCTACCACCAAGTGCGACTCGTTCCCTGGCGAGCGCGGCTACGATTCGGCGAGGAGGGAGGCAAGATCGAGGGGGCGCGTAAACATCTCGAGTTTGCCGTCGCTATCTCGCGGCCATAATTCCTGGGGACGGTCGACGTAGAGTTCGACGCCATTTTGATCGGGATCGCGGAGATAGAGCGCTTCGCTGACGCCGTGATCGGCGGCGCCATCGAGCGGGATGCCGGCGCGTTGGAGGCGGTCAAGGGCATTGGCCAGGTCGGCCCGGGTGGGGTAGAGAATGGCGAGGTGATAGAGTCCGGTGCTCGGTGTGGGCGGCGGATCGGCCCCGAGGCTTTCCCAGGTATTCAGCCCGATGTGGTGATGATAACCGCCGGCGGAGAGAAAAGCGGCCTGGCTGCCGTAGCGCTGGGTTACTTCGAAACCGAGCACGCCGCAGTAGAAATCGAGCGATCGCTCCAGATCGGAGACCTTGAGATGGACGTGCCCGATCCGCACTCCCGGTGCGATGAGCGATGGCGTTTCCGAGTTCATGGAGAAGGTGTGACGTTGGCTGCCGGGGAAGATTTCTTCAAATCGGCGATTCGTTGGCACCATCGTCGCGTCGATGAACCGGACTACGGGCGCTTGCCGGAGAGCGGCGTGATTCGGTCCCAACCGCTACTGCTTTTCATCAGTCTCGAAAGATTTCGTTTTTTTGAGCGGCCAGTTCATGGCGAAGTGGAACATGGGGACGTTGGCGAGAGCGCCAAAAACGACGATGCCGATCCCACCGTAGTCCCAGCCCATGGCCCAGGCGATACCGCACACCACCAGGGCACCGAGGCAGAGGCCCAGGATCAGGCCAAAGAATCGGTTGGCGGTGGAGGGGATCGCCTTCAATTCTCAAAGAGATACGCCCCGTTTCCACGGCAGGAAGTCGTCCTGGCCGAGGATCTGGGCCTTGGTCTGGGCGCGGCCGGAGGCGATCTCGATGGCCTGGTCGAAAAGCCGGGCGCCGAGTTGCTCGACGGTGGCTTCGCCGCGGATGACGGGGCCGGCATCGAAGTCGATGATGTCGGGTAGGCGGGTCGCCATCTCGGTGTTGGTGGCTATTTTCAGCACGGGCGTGATGGGATTTCCCGTTGGAGTGCCGAGGCCGGTGGAGAAAAACATGAGATTGGCGTGAGCACCGGCCATGGCGGTGGTGGACTCGACATCGCCGCCGGGAGTGCAAAGGAGATTCAGGCCCGGTTGGCTGACCATTTCAGGGTAGTCGAGCACGTCGGTGACGGGAGAGGTGCCGCCTTTTTTCGCGGCGCCGGCGGACTTGATGGCGTCGGTGATGAGGCCGTCGCGGATGTTGCCGGGGCTGGGATTCTGATCGAACCCGGAGCCGACGGCTTCGGCGGCTCGTGAGTAGGCGCGCATCAGGTCGGCGTAGCGTCGGGCGGCGGCGTCGGTGGTGCAGCGATTGACGAGTTCCTGCTCCACGCCGCAAAGCTCGGGGAATTCCGAGAGGATGACGCTGCCGCCGAGCGCGACGAGGAGATCGGAGACGCGGCCGATGACGGGATTGGCTGAGATGCCGGAGAAGCCGTCGCTGCCGCCGCATTCCACGCCGAGGATGAGCTTGGACAGGGGAGCGGGTTGGCGTCGGCAGGTGGCGTCGGCTTCGGCGATGCCGGCGAAGGTCTCGCGCAGGGCGGCTTCGAGCATGCGCTCTTCGCTGGGCCATTTCTGCTGCTCGAAAAAGAGGACGGGGCGCTCGAATCCGGGGGCGCGGGCTTCGAGTTCCTCGCGCAGGATTTCCATCTGCGCATTCTGACAGCCGAGACTGAGCACGGTGGCGCCGGCGACATTGGGATGGGAGATGTAGCCGGCGAGCAGGCCGCAGAGGGCGCGGGCGTCGTCCTTGGTGCCGCCGCAGCCGAGGCCATGGAGGAGGAACTTGATGCCGTCGATATTCGGGAAAAGTTGATCCCCGGCGCCGGAGTGGTCGCTTTCCTCGATGGCGGCGGCGAGGAGGGCTTCGCGATCGGCGCCGTTTTTCTGAAGGTCGGCGAGTCGGCGCGAGAAACGCTCGTAGGGGGTGGATTTGGTGTAGCCGAGGGCGCGCTCGAGAGCCTCGCGCATCATGACGAGGTTACGGTTTTCGCAAAAGACGAGCGGCACGACGATCCAGTGATTCGAGGTGCCGACGGAGCCATCGGAGCGGTGATAGCCGTCGAAGGTGCGGTCGGCCCACGGGGAAATATCGGGCGCGTCCCAGTGGAATTCGGGGCGATTCTCGACGGAGTAGTCGGAGGAGCGATGGGCGAGATTGGCGGTGGTGATGAGGCCGCCGGCGGGAATGAAAACGCTGGCAGCGCCGACGGTGACGCCATACATGGTGGCGATGTCTCCGGGGGCGAAATCGCGGAGGGCGAACTTTTGCTTGGCGGGAATGGCGTCGGTCAGCTGGACGGTGGTGCCATCGACGGTGATGGAAGTGCCAGCGGCGAGATCGGTGAGAGCGACGGCGAGATCGTCGCGGGAATCGAGGGTGATGGCGGTCGTCATGGGAAGCCACGACGATAGCGGGACCGCGCCGCCTTGCAACCGTCTGCGCTTGTCACCCGGCGATGGCGGGCATCGAGTCGACCGTATTGAGGAAGATCACGAAAGTGGCGATGAAACCGGCGGCGCGGGCGAGATCGCGGAAGAATCGACGAGGTTTTTGGCCTGGGTTCGAGATTGGTTCGGCCTCGTGTTCCGCGATCTCAGGGAACGCGGCGCTCTCAATTCCGGCGGAATCGATCGGGGCGAGCGGGGGCGTGATTTTGTCGCGCAGTTTCTCTTCAAAACGAAGAAAGCCGGTGGTGTCACCGGCTTCCTGGTATTCGCTGATCGAGCAGTGGGCTTCCGCCTGGAGCAACCGCAGGGCGCGGTATTCTTCCTGGTTCGAATGAACGCGCGGGTCGGCGGAAAGCTCGTCGAGCAACCGTTCGACGAGCCCGACGATCTCGGCTCGCTCATGGCTGGAAAAAGAGGGATCGGACAGGCGAAACAGGGATTCCTCGAAAACGGGCAGGCAAGGGATCCGACTGACGGAGGAGAGATCCAGGGATTCGCCGAGCTCCCTGGAGAAAAGCGAGATCGCAATTCTCAGAGAGGGTGTGCCTGGAATCCGGTATTGGAAGCAATTCATGGCTCCAGAAGGGAGAGAGGAATCTCGGCGATCGGAAAGACGTTAATAATCTACGAAGCTAAGATAAATGTGTCAAAGGAGTTTTGATGGAAAACAGGGTTTTTATGGAAAATCGGAGGAGCCAGGAGCCAGGAGCCAGGAGCCAGGAGCCAGGAGCCAGGAGCCAGGAGCTAAAAGCTAAAAGCTAAACTCTAACTCCCCCGATGATGCGGCATCGGTCCCTTTTCGGCCAGGGAATCGAGCAGGCTGGTCTCCCGGCCAGTCGCTCGCGGTTTCAGGATGCCCCGGGTTTCCTCGATGCCTTCCCGGTAGTCCTCCGACTCGTCCAACAACTGACCGTGGATGCCGCGGAGCGCATATTGCGGGACGTTCGGGTAGATGTGGTGAATGAGGTGAAAGTCGTTCCCATAGCCGAGCACCGCCCAGCGCGTGAAGGGATCGGCGTGAATGATGCGCGAGTTGTCGAGTTGGCCCGTGCCGGCATTGGCGTGCTGGTAGACTTCGCGCAGCAGCATCAGGTAGGGGAAAACGTAGATCAGCGGCAGGATCCAGAGAATCAGGAAGGCCGCGGTCGGATCCCAGCCCATTTCCAGCCGGACCACGGCAAAGCTGCTGAAGAGCACGGTGTAGTAGGTGAGCCGAAGCAGGGCGGCCGACTTGATCGGGATATTGAGCCGGGCGCCGCGGAAGAAGGCGGATTCCGGCAGGATTTTCCAGACGATCACGCCGACCAGGTAGAGTCCGCCAACGGCCGGCCACAGCACGGCGTGACCAGCCGGTGTGAGCCACCGGAGGACGATGACGAGGGCGGCGAGGTAAATGAGGCCGAAGATGGTGGCTCGCACGCGGAGCAGCTTGGAGTGCTTGCCGGCTTTGCGCTCCTCCTCATTGGCATCGCGAACGGGCACGGGAGACATGCCGGAACCGATGGTGATGACGTCGAGCAGGTCCATCAGGTTGGCCAGCACGAAGGGAGGCCAGAAGAACTTGAGGTAGTAGTGATAGATGAACGAGCGCTTCGGCATGGGGAACTTCGCGTAGAGACGCTCGGCCTTGCCGTTCCCGAGATTGGGGTCCTGATGCGGATCGTTGGGATAGAGGTGATGACGGAGGTGCTTGGCCCGGTACTGGATCAGCGAACCGAACACGGGATAGAAGCAGAGAAGTTCCGCCAGGATGTCGTTCCACTTCCGGTTCGGGACCAGCAGGTTGTGGGAGGCCTCGTGCCCCATGAGTCCGATGCGGTGGGTGACGCAGCCATTGATGATCACCACGGCGCCCCAGACGGGAATGTTCCAGAGCCAATGAAGCCCCCACTGCTGGTAGTGAAAGTGGAACCAGACGGCGATAAAGGTGGCCGCGGCGGCGACCAGGTAGTCGAGGGCGAGGAACCCCAGATTGGTCCACGCATGGACGCGGGACCAGTCACGGACCGAGCGGGGATCGAGGAGTTTGCTGCTGGTTTCCGCCATCGAAGAGGGTTACGTCCGGCATTCGGGTGCCGTTGCCGCCAACCTACGAGCGGATGTGCCGGCGGCAAGGTTCGTTTCTTGTCGAACACTTGTCCGAAGTTGTCTTCGACCCGCTAATCGATGACTTCGATATCGCCGGGCGGATCGAGCGGGTAACCCCAGTGTTCGAAGGAAAAACGCCACCGATCCTGGATCTCTTCGATGTGCTGGCGACGCATCCGGTGGACATTGGGCTGGTAGTTGCTGATGGACGCCACGTATTTCCCGATGTGTTCCAGGCCGGATTCCTTACCGCCGATCCCGAGGGCGTCGTAGATTCGGCCGATCTCGCCGAGCGGATCTTCCGTGATCTTTTCGTAGGTGGTTTCGAAGAGATCTTCCGGGGACAGCGTTTCCCGGTCTCGAAGGTAGCGTTTCATGAGCTCCTCGTAGATGTCGATGGTGAAGCGGTGGGTGTCGATGTCGCTGAACTCCTGCCAGGCGAAGGCGTTGTAGAGGCGGGGGAATTTTCCGATGCTGCTGCGGTAAACCGGGTAGGGATTGCGGACGATGTGAACAAACTTGGCGTCGGGAAACAGTTTCTTGATCAGCCCGATGCGGGTGGTGGAGGGAGGGTTCTTGAAAAGCAGGCGCTTGCCCTCGTTCACCACGCCGAGTTTTCGAACGAGGAATTCGTATGCCTTCTCGAAACCGGCGATCTGCTCGTCGTCGAGCCCCTCGAAAAAGAGCGCCTGCCGGGACAGGGTCTCCATCTCCCGGGGGAAATAGTAGATGCTGTAGTAGCCGACGGGATTCAGATTCCCGAGGGCCATTTCCTCCTCCTGTGGCTCGTCGAGGGAGAGCTTCACATTGTCGTAGCCCCGGGTTTCCGGCAGTTCCCGATTGATGATCTTGCGGCTCAGTTCGACCTTCTTGCCCATCATGTCCCACGGCATCGCCGTCTGGCCGAAATCGATATAGCCGAACTGGGGATCTCGGCTGAGCAGATTGTGAAGGTGGGTGGTGCCGCTGCGCCAGTGTCCGATGAGGAAGATGGGTGGCGCCGAGAGCTGGTGATTCCGGATCGTCTTTCCCCACTGGAGTTGTTCGAGCGCCGTCCACGGCAGTCGCAGGATCTGGCTGATCCAGCAGATGAGGCGTTGCTTGCGGGAACGCGCGGTGTAGTCACCGTGGCCGAGGTATTGGGAGAGAAAGGTCCGAAAGTTCGAGCCCGCGAGAGGATGCAGCAGGGGAGCGGGGTCGCTCGCGGCGCGCTCCATGGTCCAGCGAGGCGATCTGGCGTCAGATTTCTTTGGGGAGGCAGAGTCGCTCATGAAAAGGGAGCGGCGAGAGTAAGCCGATTGGCGACAGGATGCGAACGGTTTCCGGCATCATCGGGAGAGCGAGCGTCGACCGACACTGGCTGATTGAAATCGAGGCAGATCAATTGCGCTTTGCGTATCCACTTCTGTTCGCTAGTATTTTAGAGAACAAGCCGATCCATCGCCCTCATGTTTCGTTCCCTCGCCAGTTCCCTGATCACCCTGTTCATCGTCATCCTCGCCGGGGTGATGCTGCTCTTCGTCACGAAAGGCAGCGCTGATCTCCAGTTCAAGCGCGTCGCCATGGACGGCGATCGCTCCACCGATCTGGTGCTTCACGAGTTCATGGAAAAGCACTCGCCGAAACCGAGTGCGGAGCCGGTGACCGACAAGATGGAAGTCGCCGACGAGCCAAAACCGGTGGCCGGAGACGGTCCGAAGGTGGTGCTCTGGATCAGCATCCCAGGTTTCCGCGGCGACTACATTGAGAACTCCGACACGCCCTTCTTCGATCAGATGATCAGCGAGGGCGCCTCGACCACGAAACTGCGTCCCAATTTCCCCTGTCTGACCTATCCCGCGCACGCCAGTCTCGCCACCGGGACGCTGGTGGAGACACACGGGATTCCGCTGGACAGTTTCCGCGTCGAATCGGGCGAGATCGTTGATCATCCCCTCGATCAAACATTGCTGAAAGCCGAGCCGATCTGGACCACGGCGACCCGTCAGGACATCCGCACGCTGGTGCACGACTGGCCGCTTTCCCAGAAACAGGGCGCCGAAAACGTGACCGCCTATCACCTCGACAGCTACGATCCGGCGCTGACCGACCAGCAGCGGCTCGACGCACTCTGGGAGGCGTGGAGCAATGACAAGGACGAGAAGAAACTGCGCCTGCTCATGGTGCGGTTGAACGGGCTGCTCGAAGCCGGCATGAAAAACGGGCCCCGTGAGTCGGGCACCTACAAGGCGGTGGGTGAACTCGACAAGATGCTGGGCGAATTCATCAAGAAGGTGGAAGACAACTGGGCAACGATCGCCCCGGAAAAGGGCGGGCTCGCGGTGATCGTCACCACGGATCATGGTCTGGTCGATCTGGACAAAAACATCAACTTGCCCCAGCTCCTCGGCGACGACCTGATGAAGAACCTCGATGTGGTGGCGCACGACGCGGTCGGCCATCTCTTTTACAAGGATCTCCCGGAAAACGAAGCCCAGGCGAAAGTGGTCATCGACACCCTGGATGGCGAATTGAAGAAGCGGATCTATTTCCGCACCCTGACCCAGGAAGAGCTGCCCGCCGACTGGGCCTATCACGCCAAGGACCGCATCGGCGACCGCGTGCTGGTGCTCAAAAACGGCTACGCCTTCACCGACGCGACCGCCAGCGAGCCGGTCTTCGATCCCAGTGAAGGCCCCGGACTCTTCGGCGGCTTCGGTTACCCGGTGGAAACCTCGATCCGGATGTCGGGCGAAGCGATCATCTGGGGCTACCCGAAATCTCCCGCGACCGGTGACCTGGGTGAAATCAATTTCCAGAAGTTCCACGCCACCGTCTGCAAGCTCCTCGGCATCCAACCCGCCGCCGGCGCCGTGACGGAAACGCTGCCGGTGGATTGATCGGCGAAACGGAACGTCCGCCCGGGATTTTCCGTCGTTCGACTCACTTCGAGTCGAGCGTGACGGCGCCTTCCCAATCGGAGGGTGGCGGGGAGCCGCCGAATTCCCGGCATCGCGTCATCAGGGTTCGCGTGCTCACATCTCCGGGAAACCGGGCGGCGAGCTTTGCATAGCGTTCCGCGGCGATTTCGAAGTCGCACCGCTGGTAGGCGGCGAATGCTTCGGAAAAGTCGGGCACGGCCTCCACCAAGACAGGCGCGCTTTTGGCAACCGAGAGCGGTTCGAAGAGCGTGACCGCCGATCTCCGTCCCGATACCCGGACCCGATCGATCGGTCGCAGCACCCATTGATCGGGATCGTCCCGCAGGTGGGCGGCGGCGGCTTCGCTGACGAGGAGGGCGACGCCGTAGCGTTTCGTGACCCCTTCCAGCCGCGATGCCAGATTGACCGCATCGCCGATGACGGTGAGTTCCAGCCGACTTTCCGATCCGATGTTTCCCGTGATGGCTTCGCCGCAGTGAATGCCGATCCCCATCGCCCACTGTGGCGCCGATTCCGGACCCATCTCGGTCTTCCACCGTTCGTTGAGGCATTCCAGTTGCCGGATCATTCCCATCGCGCTGGCCACCGCCTGCTTCACGCCTTCGGACGGCGGCAGCGAAGGCACGCTGCCCCAGATCGCCATGATGGCATCGCCGATGAATTTGTCCACCATGCCCCGGGTACCCTGGATCTCGCCCACCATCAGATCGAAGTAGGCGTTCAGCCGGCTGACCATCTCTTCCGGCGACGCGGATTCGCTCAGGCTGGTGAATCCGCGGAGGTCGGAAAACAGCACGGTGACCTGTTTTCTCAAGCCGCCCAGCTGATTCAGGTAGCTGGACGGGTTGGCCAGGATTTCCTCCATCACTTCGGCGGAAACCCGGCGTTCCAAGGCGCGGCGCAGCAAAAGGCGTTCGCGGTAGATCCGGGCATGATCGAAGGCCAAACCCGTCGCCCCGACGAGGCACAGACTTGCCAGTGGCCCGAGCAGGGGAAGAATGGCCCCGGTTCCCAGCGCGATCCTCGCTCCTCCGACAAAGGCGAGCGTCGCGAAAGTGAGTAGCGCCAGCGCCAGCCAGGGACGTTGCAGTCGGCCCACGATCACCATGGCGATCAATCCCGCGCCGAGGATGAGGAACGCGCTCCATTTGGCAGAAATCGGACGCGCGAACGCACCGGCGCGGGCGGCGGCGATGGCGTTGAGGTGGAGTTGCGGTCCCAGGAGCGTGCCGGCGGGCGTGGGATGATTGTCATGAAACTGGGCCGCGGCCGGGCCGATCAGGACGACCTTGTCTCGGACTTGTTCGCCATTCCGGTAGTTTCTTTCCCAGGTGGAGGGCCAGAAAATCTCGTAGAGAGGCCGCGGTGCGTTGATTGCAGTGAGATCGGGCGCAAACGGAATCCGCACGGCGTTGCGCCGGGCCATGAGGGGAATCTCCTCGCCGAGCGCTTCGAGCACGGCCGCTGACAGGGAGGGATAGACCTTCGATTCCGGCCGGTCCGGCATTCCGGCGATCGATTCCAGCGTGTCGTAGTAGCGGACCGTGCGCACGTTTCCATCGAGGTCCGGGCGGAAATTGACAAAACCGGTCGATGGCAGCGCGTTGCCTTCGCCGGGGAGGATCGTTTCCGAGGGATCGACCAGGCTGCCGAAGCCGCCCGCGAATCCCTGGCTGGTCGCGGGTGGAGAAAGACTGGAGGCGAGGACGACCCGGCCCGCGTGTTTTTCCAGCACCGCTTGCAGGGTTGCGTCGCCTTTGCCCGGCGCCACCAGCAGTAGATCGATCACCACGAGTCGCGCCCCGGCGTCGAGCAGGCGTTCAGTCGCGGTCGCCCACACCTCCCGCGACCAGGGGAAAGGCTCCGCCATCAGGGAAAGCGGTCGAATCCGGGACACCACCTCCGGGTCTTCCTCGCCCATGGCCATGGAGGAATCGTCGATGCCGAGGAAGAGGAAATCCGGATCGGCCTTCAGCGGCGGGAGTGTCGCGAGGAGGCGATCGCTCAGATTCAGGTCCCAGGTAACCAGCAGGCGCGCGATCGGAAGCATCCCCTTTTGGACACGCGGGCAGGTGAGCAGTCCGGCCAGCAATCCGGAGAGAACTAGCCACGACACTCCCAGGTAGATCCAGCGTCGCATCGAATCGGAACGTGACATGCTAACGAAAAAATCTGGCACCCACCGAAAACGGTGAGGCGGGACTTTACAATCGGGCCGGATTCGCTACAAGAAGAGTCGGTCGAAGGAATCACCATGAAGGAGGAGCAACACGGGAGTTGGTTCTTTGGAACCCTCTGCCTTTTGGCACTGGTCTGGAGCGGGAACGAATCCCTGGCTCAAGGGGGAATCACGTCCAGACAGACGGAGCGGAGTTCCCACTTCGGTTCGGCCGATCTCATGCTTCCCGATTTCGCGCCCGGCGGTACATCCGATGCCGATCTGGGGGTGCAGATGATTCTGGAACCGGCGGCGGAATACGAGGCGTTCACCCTGAATACCTGGGCGGGCTACTATTTCACCGACAACGCGAACCTGCTCGATACCGGTCGCATCGAGGATCACGTTTTCAATTCGCTGGTCTCGTTGTCATGGCTTCCGCCAATCGCGGGGAATCTTTACGGCGAAGCCACTCTCCGGGAGCAGACCTTCCGCTACAACGCCCTCTCGGATCTCGATTTCGATGCTTACGATGCTGGTATTGGCGTGGTTTATGTGCTTCGATCTCTAGGCGATACGTCGATTTTTACCCGATACAATTACTCGGAATTTCGCGATGCTCACGACGGTTACGGGGACATTTATTCGAATCATTCGATCCAGGCGGGAGCTTTCAAGAGCTGGATTCTTTCCCGAACGCAGTTTCTCTACGCCAGTTGGATATCGGATGTGTCTCTGGATGGCGACCCCGGCTATGCGGAGCGCCACGACCACAGCGCGACATTTGGCTATCGCATCAATCCCGTTCGCAAAGTGAAGGGGGAAGTCTTCTACCGCGCCGCCTTCATCGATTATTCCGACCGTGGTCGGGAAGATTGGAACCACGCCGTGGGAAGTTCCATCACCTACAATTTCACGCCGAACGTCTATCTCTCCGCCTACGCCACCTTCACCGGCAATCAATCGAATCTCGACGTGGGAGGAGACTACGATGCCTGGCAGACCGGTGTGAGACTCGGCGGCTACTGGAGATACTGATGAAAACGAATTCGCGAGGAGATCGACTGATCCGGCTGGTGACATTCGCGGCTACCGTGCTTGGCGGATGGGCGGGTGGAATGACCATTCTTTCTGCCGCTGATCTGAAGTCGGCCAAAGTCACCGAAACGGTTCGCGACGTGGTCCTGCGACCGGAATCCGGCAATCCGCGTGACGCCAGGGTCGGGGACCGACTCACTGGCGGTGCGGCCGTCACCACGGGGAGAAAATCCCGTGCCGAGCTTGAGTTCGAGGATCGCACGCTGCTGCGGGTCGGCGCCAATTCCATCTTCAGTCTCTCCGGAGGAAGCCGCGAAATCGAGCTTCGCGAGGGCTCGGTACTCATCCAGACGGCGCCGGGAGCGGGCGGGGTCAACATTCGCTCCGGTAGCGTGACGGCGGCCATCACCGGATCGCTCGGTCTGTATTCCGTCGCGCCCCCCGATGACAAGGAGGCCGCGGAACGTGGTGAAATGATCGTCAAACTGATCTCGGTCCATGGAAATATGCGTCTGGAGATCGGAGGCGAGATCTACGAACTCAAACCATTCCAGATGATTTTCCTGACCGTTGACCGGGACGGAAATCCGATCGGCTCCCCGACCATCGTGACCATTGATGGCGAGAAACTGCTCGACTCCTCGAAATTGGTGAACGGTTTCGAGGATGATGAGCGAATCGACAAGGCTGAAATTCTCGCTCAACTCGGCCTGCAGAATGGCGAGAAATCCGAAAACCAGTGGACGGTGGTCACCACGGGCGTGATCGACAAGGTGCCGGGGTTGCCGCAATCGGGAACGATAGGTCTGAATTCCCTCATCAAGCCTTTTCTCCCGCCGCCGCCTTCGCCTCCACCTGCGCCAGTGACGCCCCCCCAGAACACGTCTCCTCCTCCGCCACCACCACCTCCTCCGCCCCCGCCGCCGCCAAATCCGGAAACACCGGGTGAAGGGGCGATCTACGTGCCTCCGAGCACCGGCAGCGCGGGCGCTTGACGCTCATCGTTTGCCAATCACTGCGCAAAGCGGGGGATTGATCATTGGGAGATTCTTGCCGATGATCCACGCGCGAAGTTGTCGTCGCCCGTGGCGACGAGACCGGTTTCCCCCCCCGACCGATGAAGTATCTGTCCCTGATCCCACTCATTGTGTGCGTCGGCGGCTCTGCGGCGGCGAACGAACCGACCGTGGGAGAAAAGCTCTTCGCCTTGAAGGTGAAGCCGCTTTTCGCGGAAAAGTGCAATGCCTGCCACGGCGATGATCCGGAGAAGATCAAGGGCGACTTCGACATGCGGACGCGTGACGCGATGCTCAAGGGCGGCGAGACCTTTGCCGAGGAAGTGCTGATGCCCGGGAAAGGCGAGGAGAGTTTCCTCTATCTCGTCACCACCCGGACCGAGGAAGATTTCGAGATGCCGCCCAAGGAGGCGGACCAGCTGACCGAGGAGCAGCGCTGGTGGATTCGCGACTGGATCAACGAGGGCGCGCCGTGGGTGGATGACAAGCGCGTCGCCGAAATCCACGAGAAATTCGCCGAGGGAGTGATGGTGGAAACCTCGGGCGGCTTGACCGAGGACTGGACGAAGCGTCGCTACAAGCCGGAAGATCTCTGGGCCTATCAGCCGATCGCACGACCGGAGATACCCGCGAGGAACTCAACAGGGTCGGGTCGGGAACTCAACCCTGTTGACTCGTTTATCAACGCCCGGCTCGACGGGCTCGGTCTCCAACCCGCGCCCGAGGCCGATCCACGAACCCTGATTCGCCGGGCAACCTTCGACCTGACGGGCTTGCCTCCGAAACCGGCGGAGATTGCCACCTTCCTGGCCGATTGGAAGCGGGATTCCGAGGCCGCCTGGAATGGGCTGATCGAGCGTTTGCTGGACAGTGAGCAATACGGCGAGCAGTGGGCGCGTCACTGGCTGGACGTGGTGCGCTATGCCGACAGTTCCGGCTACGCCAATGACTATGAACGTCCCAATACCTGGCGCTACCGGGACTACGTGATTCGGGCTTTCAACGACGACAAGCCCTATGACGAATTCGTGCGCGAGCAACTCGCCGGTGACGAGATCGGGAAACGGAAAGACGTGGAAAAACTGATCGCCACCGGCTTTCTCCGCATGGGCGCCTGGGAACACACGGGCATGAGCGTGGCCAAGGTGACGCGTCAGCTGTTCCTGGACGACGTGACGGACTCGGTGGGGCAGGTGTTTCTCGGGCACACGCTGCAGTGCGCCAAATGCCACGATCACAAGTTCGACCCCGTGCCGACTCGCGACTACTACTCGATGCAGGCGGTATTCGCGACGACGCAGTTCGCCGAGGTGGATACCGACTGGTTGCCGGAGGAGAATCTTGGCGGCATGGCCGAGGATAGGCGTTATCACGTGCTGCGGAAAAAAGCCAACGACGCCCTGCTCGCTTCGTTGAAGGAGAAACAGACTCGGTACGAAGCCGAATGGTTCGTGGAAAAGGGCTTGCCCTGGAAAAGCAAGGCGGAAGCGAAAAAAGCCGGCGCCACCGAAGAACAGCTGCCGAACCGGACCTTCAAGGAACCGGAGGAATTTGGCCAGGAACGGATCGGACGGAAGTGGGAGAACCGTTTTTCCTGGGAGATGGATCGCTACAAACCGGTGGCCTTCACGGTCTATGACGGAAAAACCATCCTGCCGAAATCGCAATATGGTCGTTTTCAGATGCCGAAGGATCCGATGGCGAAAGGCGAACTCGAGAAGACCGCCATTCTTGCCGGTGGAAGTCCGTTTTCACCGATCGATCCCGTAAATCCGGGCGTTCTCAGTGCCGTGCCGGGCGGATTGGAGACAACGCTGCCGGACAGTGTTGAAGGGCGTCGCACCGCGTTGGCGAACTGGATCGTCGATCCGGAAAATTCGCTGACGGCCCGGGTCATGGCGAATCGGATCTGGCAGTATCACTTCGGCCAGGCGATCGCGCGCAACCCGAACAATTTCGGCGCCACGGGCAAGAAGCCGACTCACCCCGAACTGCTCGATTGGTTGGCGAGCGAGTTTGTGGCCCGAGGATGGTCCGTGAAGGAGATGCATCGCCTGATCATGAAATCGGACGCTTATCGCCGGTCCACGGTCGCTCCGGATCCGGCGAAACTCACCGAAAAGGATCCCGGCGGCATCAGCTACGCGGTTTTCCTGCCCCGACGACTGGAGGCCGAGGAACTGCGCGACTCCATGCTGGCGGTTTCCGGAGAACTGAATCCCGAGATGGGCGGCATCCCCATTCGGCCGGACATGAACCTGGAGGCCGCCCTGCAACCGCGGATGATCATGGGCACGTTTGCTCCGAGTTACGTGCCGAATCCAGAACCCGAACAGCGAAATCGCCGTACGATCTACGCCCATAAAACACGGGGGCATCGCAATCCGTTCCTGGAAATCTTCAATCAACCGGGTTCCGAGACATCCTGTGAATTCCGCGACAGTTCCAATGTGACGCCACAGGTGTTTGCGCTGTTCAACAGCGAGGAATCTCTGGATCGGGCGATCGCTTTCGCGGCCCGCGTGCTGAAGGAACGGAGCGACCAGGGAGATGAGGCGGCCGTCGAACGGGCGTTCCGTCTCGTCTACGGACGCGCCCCGGAAGAGGAGGAAATGCGGGCGTCGCTGGATCACTGGCACGAGATGGAAAAGGTCCAGGCGAAGATCAAATTCGAGCCGAGGGACTATCCGACCGAAGTGGTTCGCGAAGCCAACGAAGAGAACACCGGCGAGTTTTTCCAGTTCACCGAGAAGCTCTTCGTCTACGAGGACTACGTCCACGATCTGCAACCCTGCGAGGTCGACGCCCGGACCCGAGCCTTCGCCGACCTGTGCCTCGTGTTGTTCAATTCGAATGAGTTTGTTTATGTGTATTAGGGAACGGCGGTTAGCTGTTGGCTATTGGCTTTTTGCAATCAGGAAATGAAATGCAGGACTTTCAGAATTTGCGGGTTTGGCAGCGGGCTCATGAACTGTCGA
This sequence comes from Verrucomicrobiia bacterium, assembly GCA_020439945.1. GTDB lineage: Bacteria > Verrucomicrobiota > Verrucomicrobiia > Verrucomicrobiales > DEV007 > JAEUHH01. The sequence goes on along the minus strand of JAGRPB010000059.1, from coordinate 10,713 downwards.
TTTCCGTCTATCGTGCGACCGAACGATTCCCGCAGGAAGAGAGATTTGGATTGTCGATGCAGATTCGCCGCGCAGTGGTTTCGATCGGTTCAAACCTGGCTGAAGGGTGCGGCCGGGATGGAGATGCAGAGTTTGCCCGGTTTGTTCGAATCGCCATGGGATCTGCATTCGAAGTTCACAGCCAGCTTCTCCTCGCCCGCGACCTCGGGTACATCGATGTTGAACCATCGGTATGCCTTGTTAACGAATTGAACGAAGTGAAACGGATGATGAATTCGCTACTGACCAAATTGAAGCCATGAATTCTTCGCGCCAACAGCCAACGGCCAAAAGCAAAGAGCTTGCGCGCAGCGCAATTCCCCGCCGCGATTTCCTCTACGGTCTGACTTCGAGTCTCGGCAGTGTCGCGTTTACCTCGATGCTGGCTCGTAGTGCTTCGGCCTATCCCGGTCCGGGGGCCCAGGCGCTTCACTTTCCGCAAGCCAAGGCGAAGCAGTGCATTTTTCTCTACATGGAAGGGGGACCGTCACACATCGATACCTTCGATCCCAAGCCGATGCTCTCGAAGCTTCACATGAAGGAGTTCGTCCGGGAGGGTGAGGAGCAGTCGGCGATGTCGAGCGGAAAGCGCTACTACGTGGAAAGTCCCTTCGAATTCAACAAGGTCGGTGATAGCGGGGCGGACATGTGCGCATTGTGGGAAAACCTGGCCGGCGTCGCCGACGATTTGTGCTTCTACCGGGGACTCCAGGTGGATTCCGTCAATCATCCCACGGCCAACTACCAGGCGAACACCGGCAATCGATTTGGTGGCGATCCGGCGGTGGGAGCCTGGGTGAATTACGGTCTCGGCACGGAAAACGAGGATCTACCCGGTTTCATCGTCCTGCCCGAACTGGCTCATCCGCAAGGTGGGGCGGCGAACTGGTCAAACGGCTACCTGCCGACCAGCTATCAGGGTACGCCCTTGCGACCAAAGGGTTCCCCCATCCTCGATATCCGCCCCCCGGACGGCATCACCCGAGATCATCAACGGAAGAATCTCGATCTCCTCTCCAAGCTCAATCAGCGTCATGCCGAGGCACACCCCCGGCATCAGGATTTGGCGGCCAGGATGAAAAATTACGAACTGGCCTTCCGGATGCAGACGCAAGTGCCGGACATCGTCAACATTGACGGAGAAACGGCGAAGACGAAGGAAATGTATGGCATCGGGGTGGAACCCACCGATGAATTCGGACGCCGCTGCCTCCTGGCGCGCAAGTTGGTTGAGAAAGGGGTCCGCTTTGTGCAACTCTATGTCAGCACCTGGGATTCCCACGATTACATCGAGAAAGCCCACGGCTCCCTGATTCCCCGGGTCGACAAGCCGATCGCGGCGCTGATCCAGGACCTGAAGGACCGGAGCATGCTCGACGAGACGCTCATCGTGTGGATGGGCGAGTTCGGTCGCACGCCCGACAACGGGGTTCGCGGCGGGGGCAAGGCCTACGGGCGCGATCACAACCCCAATGCCATGACCGTGTGGCTCGCTGGTGGCGGGGTGAATGCGGGGCACACCATCGGAGCGACGGATGACATTGGCGAGAAGGCGGTGGACAACGTTCACCACATTCGCGATTTCCACGTGACCCTGCTGCGCTTGCTGGGTCTCGACGACAACAAGCTGACCTATTTCCACGCGGGACGTTTCAAACAGCTTTCCCAGTTTGGCGGAAAGGTGATTGAGGAACTGATCGCGTGAGAGCCGCTCGGCGGCGAACTGATGGCGCTCAGTTCTTTTCCGTCTTCTGGGGATTGTCGGCTTCGTTTTTCAGCGGATACAACGCGTTCTCCGGCTTCACCATTCCGGCTTCGATCAGTTTCTGCTGTTCGCTTTCCGGATAGGTGCCGCTCAAGAATCGACCGTGGTCAAAGGTCGCGTCCCAGAGAATCGTCCCATCCGGAGCGTGATCGACGATGTGACCGTCCCACTGCAGTTCGCCCACGAAATTGCCTTTCCAACGGGGACTGCCATCCTCGTACCAAGTCTGGTGCGGCCCCCTGGCGTGACCGGCGACAAAGGTGGCGTCCCGTTCCTGATTCCCGTTTTCGAACCAGGTCCGGTGCCGGATTTTCAAACCGTTGTCGAAGTCATAGCATCGGCGCAGGGTCCCATCGTCCCAGAACTTCATCTCCGGACCGTGCAGTTTCCCGTGCTGATAATAGGCAAAGTAGCGGAGATTCCAGTCGCGATCGCGAATGACCACCGGTCCTGTATAGGGTTCGGTTTCGCCGTTGCGACGAACCAGTCCGTCATCACCGGTCGCGATCTCGTCCGGATGCGTGAATTGGTCGCGCATCGGAGTTTCGGATTCCGGTTTCGACTCGTGGGATTCCTGGCAACCGACCAGGACGAAGGCAACCGCAATCGCACCGAGCACCGGGCGTAAAACTTTGGGGGAGGGGGACATGATGGGCGGGAATCTCTACGAAAGCACGGGAACCGCAAGGGGGGCTTTTCCGGAAGGAATGCCGGACGAATGCCCACTGGAGTTTGCAATCGGGTAGCCACCGTGATAGGACCCGTGCCATGTTCGGCAAATGGTTTCGATCTCTCACCGGTGGTGACTCCGAGGAAAGTCTTTCGCCGGAATCCTTTCGCGACCTCTACTGTGCCTACCTGGCGAAGCAGCTTCCCTCGGCGGCGGTGGAGGTCACCGGCGAGTTGGAGTTGAAGGTGAAGATCGCAGAGGGGGGCACGCACGGGATCTATCTGGACAACGCCTACCAGCAGTACCTGGCCGATCCGAAACAGAGGGACGAGGTGCTAGATCTGTATATCGGTTCGTTCATCGAGGTGCTGAATCAGAAGGAGACACCGATCGATCCCGAACGGATCGTCCCGGTCATCAAGGATCGCGGATGGCTTGAAGAAATCGAGGCGGCCATCACGCAGCGAGACGGAAACAAGGAGGATCTGCCGGACTATGTCAGTGAGCGCTACAACTCGGAACTGGCCATTTTCTACGCCGAAGACAGTGAACGAAACATCCGCTACCTGACGGAGGAGACCTTCTCTGAGTTGGAAATCGAGCGAGATCGATTGCGCGACCTGGCGGTGCAGAATCTGAAGCGCCTGATCGGGGGAAAAGTCGAGGTGCAGGGAGGGGGAGGCGTTTTCATGATCACGGCGGGGGGTGACTACGAGGCGAGCCTTTTGCTGATCGATTCGCTGTGGAATTCGGAAGCGGTGCCAGTGGATGGAGATTTCGTGGTGGCGATTCCCGCGCGGGACCTCCTGCTCGTCACCGGCACCGGGCACGCCGAGGCGATTGAGCGCCTTCGAGAGATGGCCAGCGAAGGTGCGGAAAAGTTTTCCTACAGCCTGACTCCGGTTCTTTTTGTCAGGCGCGACGCCGCCTTTGAAGTCTTCGAAGGCTGATTCGAGTCGCAATCAACTCAAAAAGGGGCGAATTGACCCCTCTTATCAAAGTTTCCTGATATTTTGTACTTGTTAAGTATTATACATGAGGGAAACATGGCGGACTTGTGTGCTTGTCGATTCTGCTTTTTTGAGCGAATCTATGGTAATTATCAAATTCGCTCAGGCTATCTGAAATATTCCCGTTCCCATGAGTGACGCTGCCGCAAATTGCACTCTCGAGTTGGCCTGCACCGTTGGGTCTGTCGCCGATGCCACCGAAGCCCTTGAAGAAGGAGCCGATATCAATTCCCGGGGTGGTGCGCCGCTGTTCAACGCGATTTTCAACCGGAACATCGAAGTCATTCGGTTGTTGATCGAAAACGACGTCGATCTCTCCAACTTCGTCTCCCCGGCAATGCGTTTGAATATCCGGGATATCGATGAACTGATCGAGATCCTGCTGGAATGTGCGCCGCCGGACCCGAAGGCGATCGACCCCGGTCTGATGGGTGAAATGGACGCCACGATCCGCAAGAGCGGCCTCGGAAAACCGGTTCTCGAAGGCGACTGGGACGGCGTTTGCTACTACATCGACAAGCTGAAACGCATCGGATTGACCGAAATGTCGGAGATCGTCGCCGAGTTTGTCTCCATGTTCGAACCCGCCAAATCCTGGGGAGATGCGGCGCTTTTCGAGGCCATCAAGGCGGATAAAAAGAAGATCGCCAAGTTGACCGAGCGCTATGTGGGCATCGAATGCGAAAGCATCGAAACTCTCGCTCGCGCCTTTCTGGATGCGGAAGAAAATCGCCAGAACGAGAAACCGACCTCGCCGGCGAAGGCTGCGGAACCGACGGTTGAGGCGGCGGACTCCGATGACATCACGGCCGTGGCCGTTTGAGACTCGTGATCAGCGATCAGCGTATCGCTGAGCGATTGGGAAGCGTCTCCCGACACCGAATGCCTTGGTGGTGACCCGAATGCCGGGCGCGGCTTGTTGGCGCTTCCATTCGTTGATGTCGACAGCTCGGGCGACCCAGCGAACGATCTCGGCCTCGTAACCGTCGGCGATGATTTCGTCCGTGCTCCAATGGCGCTCCACGTAACGCTCGAGTATGGCGTCGAGAATGTCGTAGGGCGGCAGCGAATCCTCGTCCTTCTGATCGGGACGGAGTTCGGCGCTCGGAGGTTTGTCGATCGTGTTCCACGGAATGATCTCGCGCTCCCGATTCAGCCATCGTGACACTTCATAGACGCGCGTCTTCGGGAGGTCGGAGATCACGGCCAGTCCGCCGCACATGTCGCCGTAGATCGTGCAGTAGCCGACGGCGAGTTCACTCTTGTTCCCGGTCGTGAGCAGCAGGTGGCCGAGCTTGTTGGAAATCGACATCAGGATCAGCCCGCGAATGCGAGACTGCATGTTTTCCTCGGTCACGTCCTCAGGGCGATCTCCAAAGATGGGGCGCATCTCGGTCTTGATCGCCTGGAAAATCTGCTGGATCGGCACCTGGTGGCAGACGATGCCGAGATTCTCCGCCAGCGCGAACGAATCGCCGACGCTGCCTTTGCTGGAAAACTCCGTCGGCATGGTGACGCCCATCACATTTTCAGGGCCGAGCGCGTGCGCCGCGACGGCGGCGGTGAGGGCTGAATCGATTCCGCCGCTGAGTCCGATCACGGCCGATTTGAAGCCACATTTGCCGAGGTAATCTCGTACCCCGAGAGAGAGCGCTTCGAAAATCTCGCCCGCCTCGCAGTCTGACCAGGGAGTCTGTTCCTGTTCACCCGCGCCCAGTTCCACCGTGCGAACTTCTTCGCGGAATCCGGCGAATCGGCTGACTGTTTCTCCACTGGCGTTCACGACCAGTGAGTGCCCATCGAAGATCAGCTGATCATTTCCTCCCACCGCGTTGCAGTAGACGACAGGGCAGCCGGTCGAAAGAGCCACGGCTTTCAACATCGCCTCCCGTTGAGCTGGCTTGCCGGCGTGGAAAGGCGACGCACTGAGATTGACGATCATTTCCGCACCGGCTTCGGCGAGAGCCTTGGGCGGATTCTTGACGTAAAGTTTGGCTGGCAGGTATTCCTCGGTCCAGATGTCTTCGCAGATCGTCACGCCTACCTTGTGACCTGCGACGTCGAAGCAGCCGACTTCTTCGCCGGGCTGAAAGTAGCGCGCTTCATCGAAAACGTCATAGGTCGGCAGCAGGCATTTCTGGAATTGCTGCTCGATCCGACCATTTCGCAGCAGCGAAGCGGCATTGATGTGGCGTGGCCCGGTGTCCGCGTCAGAGTGCGCCACGTGCCCGACCAGCAAGGGAACTTCTCCGGTTTCAGCCGCAAGTTCCTCAAGAACCTCCCTGGTTCGGGGCAGGAATCGGGAGCGATAGATGAGATCGCGTGGCGGATAGCCGCAGGTAATCAGCTCCGGCGTGATCACCAAGTCAGCTCCTTCGCTGACGCACTGACGGTAGCCTTCGAGCACCTTGGCGGCATTGCCGACAAAGTCACCAATGGTTGGATTAAGCTGGCAGAGGCCGATTTTCATTCTGAGTTATCAGAATTCAGATTTCTGAGGTTCGGGTTTCGCTGGCTCGAACGTTTTCGAGTGAAGGCATTCGTGAAAATTCCGTCAATTCGTGGCCATTCGTGTTAGTCAGCAAGGTGATTTCAGGAACCGACATCACGGCAAAAACCGGTTCGATCCTCACTTTTTGAGTCTGAGCCGCGCGGCAAAGGCACCGTCGAAACCGTCCCGCCAAGGGAGCGATTCGGCGATCTCCTCGAGTTCGAGTTTGTCGGGATGACGTTCCAGCAGGAGATCGACCACGCCGCGATTCTCTTCGGGCTCGAGTGAACAGGTGCTATACACGATTCGGCCGCCCGGTTTCAAAACCGGCAGGCACGACTCGGTGATGGCGAGTTGGACTCGCTGCATTTCGAGAAATTCGTCGGGTCGAAGGCGCCAGCGAACGTCGACACGGCGGCGGATCACTCCCGTGTTCGAACAGGGAACATCCACCAGGATGCCGTCGAACTTTGGCATCTGGGCGACCTTGTTTTTCGCGGGTCGCTGCCAGTCCATGATGGCCGTCTCGATTCCGCGATCCCACAAACCGAGCCGCTTGAGGTTTTGGCGGACCGTTTCCAGCCGATCCGGAGAGACATCGGTCGCCAGGATGTTTCCCGTTCCCTTCATCCGATCATAGAGAAGCGCCGCCTTTCCGCCCGGAGCCGCGCAGGCATCGAGAATCCGCTCCTGCCGATGTGGTTCGAGCAGGTCGCAGGCCACCGAGGTGCTGGGATCCTGCACGTAGATCAGGCCCGCATCGAGCCACTCCTTCGGCGGAGCGCCGCTGGTGAGCCGGTGAAAACCGCCTTTGCCCTTCACCTTCGCCGCGAGGTGAGTCGCCTCCGTCACGATTGCTTCCGAGTCGGCGCCATCCGGTGCGAGGCGATTGGTGCGGACGTAGACTGGCGGCGGCTCATTGTTCCACTCGCAGAGTTTTCGAGTGGCGTCCTCGCCATGAGTGGCGATCCATCGGTCGATGAGAAACTCCGGATGAGATTGCGAAACCGCGAGCGGCCAGGTCTTCGCGAGCGCTTCCAGTTCCTTCTGCTTCCGCTGCGCATTCCGCAAAATGCCGTTGATCACGCCGCGCATGCCGCGAGCCAGCGAAACCGTTTCGTTCACCGCCGCGTGCGGTGGAATATCGGTGTGAAAAAGCTGAAAAATGCCAATCCGAAGCACGCAGCGATTCTCGTGATTCATCCTCCCGCGCTTCAACTCGTCAATAAACGCGTCGAGTCGCGTGATGTGCCGCAGGACTCCATAGAAAAGCGTCTGCACCAGACCATGGTCGGCCCCTTGCAGTCGATGGCGCTGGCTCAGCGCGCCGAGAATGTCATCGGCATGCTTCGAGCCGTTGTCCCAGGTAATGAGGGCCTCGAGGGCGATCTGTCGCGGGTTCAGATTGGACATGAATGAGCCCGCATTGTGGCACGGGATCGAGGCGGCGCAATCGCTTGCGACCGAGAGAGTGAGAAGTCAGGCAAACAGCGGCGCCACCTGGAGTCGAAGCTCACATCCCGGATGGATCTCAAAGGCTTCCTCCGGCGATTGTTCGCGATACGTTCCTTCGTCGTCGAGAGAGAGCATCAACGCCGAGCGATTCTCGGGGTCCAGAATGAGGTAGTAGGGAACGCCATTTGCCGCATAAAGCTCCCGCTTCGCGACGAGGTCTTTCTCGCGAGTCGATGGCGAGAGGATTTCTGCGATGAATTCGGGGCGCTTGGTGAGCCAATTTCCTTCAGGCGCTTCGCAGGTGATCAGGACGTCAGGCCTTACCACCGTGGTCGCATCGACATGCCAGTCACTTTCGTAGGCGGCCTGGCAGGAAGCCGGGCAGTTGGACTGACCCAGTTGGTTCACCAATGCGGCAACCAATCTTGACCCGATCGTTTGATGGAAGAAATTGGGTGCCGGAGACATCGCGACCGGGATGCCGTCCCAGAGTTCCCAATCACCCTCCCAGCCGAGGTAGTCCTCGACGGTGTAGTGAGGTCTGTAGGAAACGATTGCCATGCCGGAAAGATACCGTTGATCGGAGAATTGGAAAAGCTCGGATCCAACAGGGTTAGGTCGGCGACCCAACCCTCTTTAATTGATCGGAGCGCCGCGGCCGATAGCTTGGTATTCGAAACCGAGGGAGATCATGGTTTTCGGATCGAGGAGGTTGCGGCCGTCGAAGACGAGAGGGGAGAGCATTTTCTCTTTCACCTTGGCGAAATCGGCCCGGGCGAACTGGGGCCATTCGGTGGCGACGACCAAAGCTTCGGCGCCCTCGCAGGCCGCGATGGGGTCGTCGGTGAGGGTGATCTTTTCAGCGAGCGGCAGGGCGCGGACACGATCCATGGCCTTGGGATCGTAGGCGCGGACTTCGGCGCCCTCGGCGACGAGTTTCTCCACCAGATCGAGAGCGACGGAGCAACGGATGTCGTCGGTGTTCTGTTTGAAGGCCAAGCCCCAGACGGCGATCTTCTTTTCCTCCAGCACCCAGAGCTTTTCCCGGAGGCGCTTGAGGAATCGCTCCAGCTGATCGGCGTTGATGCGCTCGACCTCTTTCAGCAGGGTGAACGGCACGCCGAGTTCGTCGCTGATGGCGATGAAGGCGGCGATGTCCTTGGGGAAACAGGAACCGCCGTAGCCGAGCCCGGCGTTGAGGAACTGTCGGCCGATGCGCTTGTCCATCCCGATGCCTTCGGCCACGAGTTCGACGTCGGCGCCGCTGGCTTCGCAGATGGCGGAAACGGCGTTGATGTAGGAAATCTTGAGCGCGAGAAAGCTGTTGGCGGCGTGCTTGATCAGCTCGGCGCTGGCGATGTCGGTGGCGAGCACGGGGGCGTGGAAGGGTTCGTAGACTTTCTGCATCGCGGCCATGGCCCGGTCGCTGTTGGCGCCGATGACGATCCGGTCGGGTTTCATGAGGTCCTCGACGGCGGAACCCTCGCGAAGAAACTCGGGATTGCTGACGACGTCGAAGTCGGCATCTGGCGCATAGCGCTTGATGGTTTCGGCGACTTTTTCCCCGGTTTTGACGGGCACGGTCGATTTGTCGACGATGACTTTGTAGGAGTCGATGGCCGGAGAAATTTCGCGGGCGACTTTTTCGATGAACTTCAGGTCGACCGAGCCGTCAGGATTTGGCGGAGTCGGCACCGCGATGAACACCACGTCGCCGTGTCGCACGCCTTCCGGAGTGTCGGTGGTGAACTTGAGACGACCCGCCGCCACGTTGCTGGTCACCATTTCGGCGAGGCCGGGTTCGTAGATGGGAATGTCGCCGGCAAGCAGGGTCTCGATCTTCTTCGGATCGTTGTCGACGCACATCACTTCGTGGCCGACTTCGGCGAAACAAGCGCCGGTGGTGAGACCGACATAGCCGGATCCGATGATGGTGAGTTTCATGGCTTTCCTGAAATTGGGAGAATGGGATGAAGGAAGGGGCGATTTCGTAAAAGTCGCGGCACTATAATGGGAAGGTCGACTTTGTCAGGAATTTCCGGCGCGGATGCGTCCGGCGCGGGTTTTGACAGGCAGCGGGGGAACTCGCTAGCGTTTCCGCATGAACGACTTTTCTTCGATCTGGACGCGCCGCGATCTCATTCACCTGGCCGGAACGGCGGCTCTCGGAGGGCTCGGACTTTCCCGGATTTCGGTCGCGGAAGAGGCGGCGGAGATCCCGGCTTTCAATCGTTTTCCCCGGATGGTTCAGGAATACTACGTGGCGAAAATCCGAGCGGTGGAATCGCGACTCCTGAAACGCAAGAACGCGCTGGCGACCAGGGCGGACGCCGAGGCCTATGTGAAGGACGTGCAGGCGCGCATCTCGAAGGCCTTCGCTCCGATGCCGAAGCAGAAATCGCCGTTGAACGCGCGAATCACGGGCACCCTGGATCGCGACGGCTACACCGTGGAGAAGGTGATCTTCGAGAGTCGGCCGAAGTTTTTCGTCACCGCCCACCTGTATTTGCCGAAAAACCGAAAGGGAAAGGTGCCGGGCGTGGTCGGAACCTGCGGGCATTCCTCCAACGGGAAGAACGCGGAGGCCTATCAGAGTTTCGCCCAAGGCTTGGCACGGATGGGAACGGCCTGCCTGATTTATGATCCGATCGGGCAGGGCGAGCGCTCGCAGTATCTCGATGAGGAGAGAAAACTCATCTACGGCGGCACCACGCACGAACACAACATGGCCGGGAATCAGATGGAACTGGTCGGGGAGTTTCTCGGTTCGTGGCGGGCCTGGGACGGGATCCGGGCGCTCGACTACCTGCTTTCGCGACCCGAGATCGATCCGAAGCACGTCGGCGTCACCGGCAATTCGGGCGGCGGAACGCTGACCACCTGGCTGCTTGGCGTGGAGCATCGTTGGACGATGGGCGCGCCGGCCTGTTTCGTGACCACGTGGCGTCGTGACCTGGAAAACGAATTGCCGCAGGACAACGAGCAATGTCCCCCGCGATCGCTGGCACTGGGGCTCGATCATGATGACTATCTGGCATCGATGGCGCCGAAACCGGTGATCATCCTGGCCAAGGAGAGGGACTACTTCGACGCGCGCGGAGCGGAAGAAACGCTGGGCCGGCTGAAGCATCTCTACGGATTGCTCGGTGCCGAGGAAAACATTCAACTGCACATTGGACCGACCACCCATGGCTACACCCAGGAGAATCGCGAAGCGATGTATCGCTTTTTCAATGCGATCACCGGCGTCTCCAACGCGCAGACCGAGCCCGACTTGACGATT